>DLQQ01000070.1:9724-21398 GCA_002477625.1 Candidatus Arcticimaribacter sp. UBA7428 | reverse complement strand
AGTATTCGTAATGCTCGTAAAGAAGCTAACAACGAAATTAAAAAATCAGAGGTTTCTGAGGATGAACAAAAAAATTGTGAAATTGATGTTCAAAAACATACAGACCTTTACATCAAAAAGACGGATGAAATATATGTTCGCAAAGAAAAAGAGATTTTAACCGTCTGATCCTTTTGCTCTGATCAATCGCTGAGCGCCCACATTATGAAAAGAAAAGGAAATTGGAATTTTTGGGAGGGGGTAGCTCGTCTGATTCTCCGAAACCGTTTTACGTTACTCATCATACTTTTTGTAGCCACGGCCTTCTGGGTATCTCAGTGGAAATATATGCGCTTCACGTTTACCGAAGCCAACTTACTTCCTGATCAGCACGAAGAAAATATTCGCTATAATGAGTTTCTTGACCTTTTTGGAGAAGAAGGAAATGTAATGGTACTTGCTTTGCAAGATCCAAACTTATTTAGTCCCGGTCGATTAGATGCCTGGAATGAATTGAGTGCAAAAATCGCCTCTTATGATGAAATTGATTTTGTTCTTTCACTGGACAATTTGAATGTTTTATCCAAAAACAAGCAAAAAAATAAATTTGAAATGATTCCTTTTCAGGCTAAAAAACCTGAAACTGAAGCTGACTTTGCCCTACTCAAACAGCAACTTTTTAAAGAACTACCCTTTTTCGAAAATCTTTTATTCAACAAAGAAACACAAACAGTACGAACAGCGGTTTATATGAAAACCGAAATTGTAAACAGTGCTGCAAGAAAAAGGTTCATATACGACACTTTTATTCCTTTGATTGAAGCCTTTGAAGCGGAAAATCAAATTGATGTTCGCAGCTCGGGTATGCCCTACATCAGAACCCTCAATGCTCAAAATATAGTCGACGAAATTGGACTATTCGTTTTGGGAGCCATGGGAATAACCTCCTTGATTTTCTTTCTGTTCTTTCGGTCTATACGGGCAACTTTAATCTCCACGATTATTGTCCTCTTTGGGGTAGTATGGGCTTTGGGGACTTTGGGATGGATGGGTTATGAAATCACTGTTTTGACTGCCTTGATCCCTCCTCTAATCATTGTTATTGGAATTCCAAACTGTATTTTCTTGATCAATAAATACCAACAAGAGGTTGCCAAACACGGAAATCAGGCCAAGTCCCTCCAACAAGTTATCGTAAAGATTGGTAATGCAACCCTGATGACCAACCTAACTACGGCGTCTGGCTTTGCGACTTTTATATTAACCGACAGCAAGCTCCTCAAAGAATTTGGAATCATTGCATCCATCAATGTGATTGGGATTTTTATACTATCCTTGCTTTTGATTCCGATCATCTATAGCTTTATGCCCCTCCCCAATAAGAAGCATTTAAACCATTTAAAAAACAAGTCGATTGATCGTTTTGTTGGGTGGATGGAAGGTATTGTTCGCCACCGCAGAATCAATACCTACATCATTTCACTTGTCCTATTGGTTGCAAGCATCATTGGGATTTATCAAATTCGAATCTCGGGAAGTATCTTAGAAGACATGCCTCAGAAAAAAGAGTTTTTCAAAGATATTTTATTCTTTGATCAAGAGTTTAATGGGATTGTACCCTTAGAAATCCTCATTGATACTAAGCGAAAAAACGGCGTTGTAAAACTCCCAACCCTAAAGCGTATGGATGCTCTAGGAAAAAGTATTGCTGCTATCCCAGAACTATCTCCTCCGCTCTCTGTTGTTAATGCAATGAAATACGCAAAACAGGCATACTACAATGGGAATCCAAACTATTATAATCTGCCTACAGCTCAAGAAAATAATTTCATCCTTTCCTATTTTGATCGGGATAACAGAGGTGACGATCTGATGAAGAACTACGTCGATTCCACAGGTCAATACGCGCGTTTGACCACCTTTATGAAAGATATACGAACAGAGCGTATGGAAGAGATTAAGGCCGATTTAGAAAAAGAAATTAAAAAGATTTTTCCTGAAGACCGTTTTGATGTTCAGCTTACGGGAAAGTCCCTTATTTTTCTTAAAGGCACCAAATACCTAATCAAAAATCTTATTCTGTCGCTTTCTTTAGCCATTTTACTGATCGCTCTTTTTATGGCCTTTTTGTTTCGTTCCTTTAAAATGATCATCATCTCGCTGATTCCAAACCTCCTTCCTTTACTGGTAACTGCAGGAATGATGGGCTATTTGGGCATACCCATAAAGCCTTCCACAATCTTAGTTTTTAGTATTGCCTTTGGAATTTCGGTTGACGATACCATTCATTTTTTAGCAAAATACAGACAAGAGCTGATCGATTCCAAATGGAAAATTCAACGTTCTGTATATGCTGCACTTCGAGAAACTGGCGTAAGTATGTTTTACACTTCTATTGTTTTATTCTTTGGTTTTTCTGTTTTTATGATTTCAGAATTTGGCGGTACTGTAGCCTTGGGCGGATTGGTTTCTGCTACACTTTTATTTGCAATGCTTGCGAATTTAATCCTGCTCCCCTCCCTTCTTATTTCACTGGAACGGACAGTTTCAAATGAAGATGTAATGAAAGAACCTACACTACAGATTTTAGAGCGAAAAGAAACAAAGGAAGTCTAAGAAGAATAAACTAAAATTTAGATAATCTGCTATCTTTGCAGCGAAAGAACAAGACCATTATGAAGATTAAGTCCTTATTGAAATTACCGGCTATTGGCCAAGAAGTTAGTGTTAGGGGTTGGGTACGAACTTTTAGAGCCAATCGATTTATAGCATTAAATGACGGATCAACTTTAGGGAATCTACAGTGTGTTGTGGATTTTGAATCCATGGACGAAGATGTTCTGAAAAAAATAAATACGGGTGCTGCAGTAAAAATTACTGGAAACTTTATGGAGAGTCAAGGAAAAGGTCAGTCCGCAGAAATTCAAGCAACTGATGTTTTTATTTATGGAGAAGCCGATCCAAAAAGCTACCCCATTCAGCCCAAAAAACACAGCTTGGAGTTCCTTAGAGAAAAGGCACATCTCCGAGTTAGAACAGCAACATTTAGTGCTGTAATGCGAGTTCGGTCTGCACTTGCCTTTGGGGTACATCAATTTTTTAGACAAGAAGGATTTCAATATGTCCATACCCCCATCGTAACTGGGAGTGATGCGGAAGGAGCTGGAGAAATGTTTCGGGTGAGCGCTTTAGAACCTAAAAATCCACCCCTCAAGGAAGATGGTTCTGTTGATTTCAATCAAGATTTTTTTGGTAAAGAAACACACCTTACCGTATCGGGGCAATTAGAAGCCGAAACCTACGCAATGGGCTTGGGCGAAGTATATACGTTTGGTCCAACTTTTAGAGCTGAAAACTCGAATACTACCCGTCACTTAGCAGAGTTTTGGATGATCGAACCTGAGATGGCATTTTTTGATTTGGATGACAATATGGATTTAGCAGAGAAATTCATCAAAAATGTGTTGGCTTACCTACTCAAAGAATGTGAAGAAGATCTCACTTTTTTAGATGATCGCCTTACCCAAGAAGACAAATCAAAACCTCAAGCAGAACGCTCTGCTATGGGCTTATTAGAAAAAATAAGGTTTGTAGTTGAAAATGAATTTAAGCGGGTAAGCTATACCGAAGCGATTGACATTTTGCGGAACAGCAAACCCAACAAAAAGAAGAAATTTAAATACAATATTGACGAATGGGGTGCTGATTTACAAAGTGAGCATGAACGTTTTTTAGTTGAAAAGCATTTCAACTGCCCCGTTATACTGTACGACTACCCCGCGACAATCAAAGCGTTTTATATGCGGATGAATGAAGATCAAAAAACAGTTCGAGCGATGGACATTCTCTTTCCTGGAATCGGAGAAATTGTAGGTGGTTCTCAGCGTGAAGAGCGTTTGGATGTGCTTCAAGACCGAATCAAAGCGATGGGAATTGACGAAGAAGAGTTGTGGTGGTACCTAGACCTGAGACGTTTTGGAAGTGCCCCCCACAGTGGCTTTGGTCTTGGATTTGAACGTTTGGTTTTGTTTGCTACGGGGATGAGTAATATTCGAGATGTAATTCCTTTTCCAAGAACACCACAGAATGCTGCTTTCTAAAGTCTTTACTTTTTCATACTTTTAGGGAAAGTCCCAACTTATTATGCTGAAACAACAATTTCAATTAAAGCTTTCACAAAAATTATCTCCTCAACAAATACAGTTGATGAAGATGATTCAACTGACTACTTTAGATTTTGAACAACGCCTTCAAAATGAAATTGAAGAAAATCCAGCTCTAGAAGACGGGAAAGAAGAAATCAATGAGCTCCTTGAAGACTATCAAGATGATTATGAGGATCATGAAACCATCGACACTCAAGAGATCGATATCGATGCGTATTTGAGTGATGATGAAACCCCTTCATATCAACTCAATGCCAATAACTACAGCAGTGATGATGAAGAAAAAACAGTACCTATAACAGGTGGAATTGGTTTTCATCAACACTTGAAAAGTCAACTCAGTTCGCTTATCCTAACAGAAGAAGAAGAACGAATTGCTGAATTCTTAATCGGTAGCATTGATGATAGCGGCTACCTCAGAAGATCATTATTAGACATCTTAGATGACTTGGCTTTTACACAGAGCATCATAGCCTCTGAAGAACAGTTGGAACTTGTCTTGGAGAAAATACATTCACTAGATCCAGCCGGTGTAGGTGCGAGAACCCTTCAGGAGTGTCTCTCTATTCAACTGAGTAGAAAACAGCTTTCCATACCCCAAATTATGGCTTCGAAAATAATAGACGAGGCTTTCGACTTATTTTCAAAAAAACACTTCCTAAAGCTTCAAGAAAAATTTGATGTAGATGAAGAGTTACTCAAACAAGGACTTAAGGAGATTGAACGATTAAATCCCAAGCCTGGAGGTGCCTTATCCGGTACTTTTCAGAATACCCATATCGTGCCCGATTTTATCTTAACAATAGAGAACGGTGTTCTCAATGTTGTATTGAATCGAAGGAATGCTCCTGAACTGCATATCTCTTCTTCTTACAAAGAGATGATGCAAGGGTATAAAGCGGCACCCACAAAGAATAAAGGTCAAAAAGATGCGATCCAGTTCATCAAACAAAAGCTCGACGCAGCCCAGTGGTTTATCGATGCAGTAGCCCAGCGCTACCAAACCTTATACCAGACGATTAATGCTATTGTAAAACATCAGGAAGATTATTTCCTTTCTGGCGATGAATTACAATTGAAACCGATGATCCTAAAAGATATTGCCGAAATTATTCAAATGGATATTTCTACGGTATCAAGAGTAGCAAACAGTAAGTATATCGAAACGCCCTACGGAACGAAACTTTTAAAAAGTTTTTTCTCCGAATCGCTTACCAATGAAGAAGGAGAAGAAGTTTCAACTTTAGAAATAAAAAAAATCCTTCGAACACTTATTGAAGAAGAAGACAAACGAAAACCACTGGCAGATTTGGCTTTGTCTGAAGGCTTATTGAAGGCTGGGTATCGAGTTGCACGGAGAACCGTTGCTAAGTACAGAGAGCAAATGGATTTTCCTGTAGCACGTTTACGCAAAGAATTATAAGACGTAAAAGATCAAACCTGCTTTGATGGAATTGAGTTCCAGAGGAACTCCCCGATCGGTTTGTGTTCCTTTTTTAAAAAATGGAGACAGCGAATATTCGATGTAGATATTCCACGTATTGTAACCCGCCGATAATTTTAGGGCGTGTGCAAATGGGTTGACCTCCGTTAAACGTGTTGAATTGCCCGTAAAAGGTTTGGTTCTTGAAAAGAAATTGTATCGAAATACATATCCAGTATAAATTCTCCAAAATGAATAGGTGGACGCGGTAGAGGTGCGCCAGCGGTATTCAATGGGTACTTCAAAAAAATGCGTTATCAACCTGTTTTTGGAAGCGAGTAAGGTGTTTTCAATTAAATTTAATTGATCGGGTGATCCGGTTTCTTTGATTGAGGTAAGGTTAGAACCATAATTACTTATTCCGTATCCTAAGCCAATACCTAGCGCCCGATTGGAATCTTGGTTCAGAGGAAAATCTCTTATAAAGCCGAGATTAAAAGCATGCGATATACCGTTGAAACGAAAACCTTCGATCGACTCGTTTGCAAATAAAAACGATAGGCTCGTATACCATTGATCTTCTTTATATTTAGCTCGCTTTGTTGGCAAGCTATCTTGTGCTACAATCGAAAAACTGGCTATAAAAAAGAATACTGCAATACAATACTTCATTTGGTAAAGGTAGCAGAAGTTATCGCAAAAAAAAAGGCGTTTCAATGAAACACCCTTTAATGTAGCTTATTAAGCTAGGCTAGTTTTTAGTGTTCTGAGTATAATCCCCTAAACGAGTAGTGTAATTAATTTTCAAAGCATTAACCTGTCTTAATTCTTGTTTGATATCGGATATCAATCCCATATTGGTGTCTCCGTCAACTTTCAAAGCAGTAGTAAGAACGTTTTGTAGTTCTTGACGCTTCGATGCGCGTTCGGCCAATACAAAAGCTCCAACATCTTCAACTGTTGCGAACTTATCGTTCAATTGAATTCGAGCTTGACTCCCGTATTTGTCTGCATATCGGCTCGATGGTTTCCCAGCATAGATATACATGACACGATCTTTCTTATCTAATTTTTGAATTTGATCCGCTGCTGGTAAGGTGTTTTGTACCATTAAAGTACTATCACGCATTACGGTTGCAACCATGAAGAAAAACAACAACATAAAAACAATATCGGGTAAAGATGCTGTTGAAATAGCAGGAGTTCCTCCGTCTTGTTTCTTTTTAAATTTAGCCATGTTTATGTGTTTTAATTATTCTTACTCGGTTCTGCTTCAGACAACTTCTGAGGATACATTGCCTTAACTTCATCTAGTTTTGGCTTTAACTTTTTTCTTTCATTTTCAAAACGAGGATCAGCATAACGCTTGTTCGCTTCTACAAAAGTTAATCCTAAAAGTGGATTGAGTCTCACAAATTCGCGATCTCTCAAATCGTTATAGGCTGCAACCAATTCGTTTTGTACAGCGATATATACTTTATAAGAAGTTTCTCGGTTGTTTTTCAAAGAAATAATTGCCTTTTCTGGATTATCTGATGAACTTGGATCTTTGGCTCCTTGACAATAGTCACAAGCCTCATCACCAGTTCCACCACCATTATCTAGAAATTCAATTGCCGCTTGACGTATGTTAGCGATATCCATAGGCTCTTCTTCTACTAGAAATTGGTTGTTTTTATTTACAACCACAGTGAAGATATTTCGCTCTTTAATGATGGGTGGATCTACCACTTCATCAGTTGGAGGGAGCTTTCTGTTGATTCCTGAATCGGTTTCAATTGTCGTCGTAACGAGAAAGAAAATCAAAAGTAAGAATGCAATATCCGCCATCGATCCGGCATTTACCTCCGGTGCTGCTCTTTTTGCCATAATTCTTAGTTTATTTGATTAATTTCTTTACACTAGCGAAAAGCATAGATCCAATTGCAATGATTGCAAGGAAATAAAACATTCTAATTCCTGTACCTACTAAACGAGACCCCATAGCTGATAAAACTTCTCCGTCTTTCATTGGAGTTTCAACACCTTCAGAAGTACCATAAGCAACTCCTAAAACTACTAAAAGACCCACAATAGAAAACACAGCTTTTTTCAACTTTTCTTTGTCTGAAAAAAGACCAAGAAGAGAGAATATTAAAGTAGCTATTACAGCAATTGCCAAGATAACTTGCGCGAGTGAAATTAAAGGACTAACCGTACTATAGTCTCCCATAGCTGCACCAGCCTTTACTTCTTCGTCACCAGATCCAATAACCATGAAAAGGAATACAATTCCCAACACACCTAGAATACCTGTAACAATTTTTACTATTTTATGAAAATTCATAATTACAAATTTTAAAGGATGTATACTATTTTTTATGCGCAACAAGGATGTCAACCAAGGTGATTGATGCGTCTTCCATGTCGTTTACGATACTATCAATTTTAGCAACGATATAGTTATAAAAAATTTGAAGGATAATTGCAACAACAAGACCAAATACCGTTGTTAAAAGTGCAACTTTAATACCTCCAGCTACAAGTGAAGGCTGCATATCTCCTGCCGCTTCAATTTTATCAAAGGCCTGAATCATCCCGATTACAGTTCCCATGAACCCAAGCATTGGAGCAAGAGCGATGAATAAAGAAATCCAAGAAACGTTTTTCTCTAATTGACCCATTTGAACGCCTCCATAAGCTACAACAGCTTTTTCTGCACTCTCTACACCTTCATCAACACGATCAAGACCTTGGTAAAAGATTGAAGCTACAGGACCTTTAGTATCTCTACAAAGATCTTTTGCCGCATCGACTCCGCCGTTAGCGAGAGCTTCTTCAACACCATCAGTCAATTTTTTTGTGTTCGTAGTTGCTAGGTTTAAGAAAATAATTCTTTCGATAGCAATTGCAAGACCTAAGATCAAACAAATTAAAACGATTCCCATAAAACCTGGTCCTCCTTCAATAAAACGTGTTTTAAGTTCTTGAGTAAAAGAAGCAGATTCACCTGAGGCTTCATCATCTTCTTGAACGATTGTCGATACTGCTAAATTATCAGCAGTGATAAGATTGATTGTATTTGCATTTGCGGAAAAACCGGTCATTAAAATGCTGGCTACAAGGGCAACGAATAATTTTCTCATTTGATAAATTTTTGTTCTTGTTAAATAAAGGTTTAAAGATAAAAAAAAATACTGTTTAACCTAATTTTTTTGCAGAGAGGAAGGGATTCGAACCCTCGATACGCTTTTGGCGTATACACGCTTTCCAAGCGTGCGCCTTCGACCACTCGGCCACCTCTCTAAAATTAAATTTAGGTTTTCGAAATAACAAAAAAATTACTTCTCCTAAAAATTTAAACCCCACTAAATCATTTTATTTTGAATATTTCCAATGCATTCTTCGAAGTTTCTTCTGCAATTGTAGCGATGGGCAGTCCATATACTACAGCTACTCTAGCTGCAACCTCCTGTATATAAGAACTTTCGTTCCTTTTTCCTCGATAAGGAGTCGGAGCTAAATAAGGTGCGTCGGTTTCGAGCACAATTTCACTCAGAGGAATATGATTTAAAAATTGATCCAGTTTTCCATTCTTAAAAGTGACCACTCCTCCGATTCCTAACTTCAAATTATATGTCAAAACATGTTTTGCCTGTTCTAATGTTCCCGTAAAGCAGTGAAAAATTCCACTTAAATCGTCTGGATTATGTCCATCAAGGACCTCAAAAACCGCATCAAAAGCATCACGACAATGAATTACAAAAGGAAGTTTATACTTTTTTGCCCACTGAATTTGTAAATCAAAAGCCTCTTGTTGTTCCTTAATAAAGGTCTTATCCCAATATAAATCAATTCCAATTTCGCCAATCGCACAAAAAGTTCGCTGTTCCAACAATGAAGAAACATGATCTAATTCTTTTTTGTAGTTCTCTTTTATATGGGTCGGATGTACACCCGTCATCAAATGCATTTGATTTGGATATTGTTTTTCGAGAGACAGCATCCGATCGGTATAGGTCGAATCAATAGCTGGAATAAAAAAATCAGTAATCCCAGTGGCAAGAGCTCTTTGAATCATTAGATCACGATCTTCGTCAAAAGCTTCTGCGTATAGGTGGGTGTGGGTATCTATTAATTGCATGCGGCTAAAATAGACATTTCGTTATAGAAGGGCAGAAAACACAGATCAAAAATATTGGAATGCTATTCTGTATCTTTGAAAAAAAAAGAGTGCTGAAAAATATTTTAGAACCCAAAGGATACACTTCAATTCGTTTAAAGAGAACAAAAAGCCAACATTTAGTAGCTCAGTTGGAAGTAAACGCTGTTGAAGGCTTGTTTTTAATTGATACGGGGGCTTCTAATAGCTGCATAAGAGCCGATAAGGAAGTTTATTTTGAACTTATTGGGAAAGACAAGACCTTAGAATTGAGTGGGGCGGGGAGTGAAAAATTAGAAGCTAAACCAACAGCAAAAAGCAACATCAGCTATGGTACTGTCTTCTTAACTAAGTTAACATTCTTTTTACTGGATATGGATTCAATCAACAGCTCACTGTCCGAACAAGGGAGTGAAGTAATCGATGGGATTATAGGCGCTGATTTTCTTAAAAAAACTAACGCCTTAATCGATTATAAAAGCAAGAAACTCTTTCTAAAGCTCTAGAGCTTTCTTAGGGTCGTTGTCCATCAATAATGCAATTGGATCCTCCAATGCTTCTTTAATGGCTACAAGAAAGCCTACAGACTCCTTCCCGTCAACAATACGGTGATCGTAAGACAAAGCCAAATACATCATCGGATGAATTTCAACTTTTCCGTTTACAGCGATTGGACGTTCAATAATATTGTGCATCCCTAAAATACCCGATTGTGGTGGATTGATAATGGGTGTTGACAGCATAGAACCGAATACACCTCCGTTGGAGATGGTAAAAGTTCCACCGGTCATTTCGTCCACTGTGATTTTACCATCACGGGCACGAATAGCCAATCTTTTAATTTCTGTTTCAACACCTCTAAAAGACAAGGTTTCTGCGCTTCTAACAACAGGAACCATAAGCCCTTTTGGCCCTGAAACTGCTACACTGATATCGCAGTAATCGTATTCAATTTGATAATCTCCGTCGATCATCGAATTGACATCAGGATATAATTCCAAAGCACGAACTACGGCTCGGGTGAAAAAGCTCATAAAGCCTAATCCAACATTGTGCTTGGCTTTGAACGTTTCTTTAAATTCATTTCGCAGGGCAAAAATGGGGGACATATTGACTTCGTTGAACGTAGTCAACATAGCCGTTTCATTTTTGGCACTTACGAGGCGTTGTGCGACTTTACGTCTCAGCATCGATAGTTTTTTGCGGCTATCGTCACGGGAACCGTGAGTTGGAGGAGTTCCCATTGAAGGCACTGCATCAACAGCATCTTGTTTGGTGATTCGACCATCTCTTCCAGTGCCAGAAACGGCATTGGCATCGATTCCTTTTTCATTTAATATTTTCTTTGCCGCTGGGGAAGCAGAGCCCGAAGCGTATGTCGCTTGTGCTGCAACCTCTTTTTCGACAACAGCTGGTGCTTCTTTCTTAGCAGGAGCTTCCGCAGGGAGAGCATCACCACTTGGTTTACCTTCTGTATCAATTAGGCAAACGACTTGGCCAACAGCAACTGCGTCGCCTTCTTCTGCTTTGAACGTAATTGTTCCACTTTCTTCGGCAGGAAGCTCTAAGGTTGCTTTGTCTGAATCTACTTCGGCAATGGGTTGGTCTTTTTCGACATAATCTCCTTCGGCAACAAGCCATTGAGCAATTTCAACTTCGGTAATTGATTCTCCTGGTGAAGGAACTTTCATTTCTAAAATCATAGGAATGGGTTTTAACAGGTCGTGTTATTTATTTATTTTTTCTAATAAAATTATTCTTGGTGGCATCAAAAACATAGTCAATGACTTCGCCGTGTCTTTTTTTGAATCGCGTTGCGCTTCCTGCAGCTGGAGCTGCATAAAAACGCCTGGACACTGGTCGGAAATGAGCTGCTTCTGGTAAGTGAAGGAGTAAGTGTGACCATACACCCATATTACGAGGTTCTTCTTGGGCCCAAACCACATCTTTAACGTCCTTATATTG
>DLQQ01000070.1:0-9650 GCA_002477625.1 Candidatus Arcticimaribacter sp. UBA7428 | reverse complement strand
ACATCGTGTCGTTTCTTTTCTTTGCGAGCTTCAACCAGATCGTAATAAAATTTACCCGTACAGAAAACTAGGGTTTTCGTTTTTTTGGGAACTACATCAGCATCTTCTATTAGCGTATGGAATTTGCCATTTGTAAATTCTTCTTTAGAAGAAACTACATCCTGATGACGCAGTAAACTCTTCGGTGTAAAAATAACCAACGGTTTTCGGTAATTGGTTTTCATCTGTCGACGAAGAATATGGAATAAGTTTGCGGGAGTAGAACAATTTGCTATGAACATATTGTCCTTTGCACAAAGCTGCAAATAACGCTCAATTCGAGCAGAAGAATGTTCTGCTCCTTGTCCTTCGTATCCATGCGGAAGTAATAAGACAATTCCGTTTTGAGTTTTCCACTTATCTTCTCCCGAAGCAATGTATTGGTCTATTACAATTTGTGCTCCATTACTAAAGTCTCCAAACTGCGCTTCCCAAATGGTCAATGCATTGGGACTAGCCATCGCAAAACCATAGTCAAAGCCCAAAACCGCATACTCGGATAAAAGGGAGTTATAAATACTAAATTTTCCTTGATTTTCAGGACTGATTGTATTCAGCAATACAATCTCTTCTTCAGACTCCTCTGCTTTTAAAAGTGCATGACGGTGCGAAAACGTACCACGCTCCACATCTTGACCGGAAACACGAACATCAAAGCCTTCTTTTAGTAAGGTTCCATAAGCTAGGAGTTCTCCCATTGCCCAGTCCATAGCGTCCGATTCGAAATACATCCGTCTTCGGTCGCCAATTAATTTTTCTATTTTACGAAGGAATTTTTTGTCTGCTGGCAAGGTGGTAATTGTTGTAGCAACTTCAGTAAGTATCTTTTCATTGACCCTAGTATCTACAGCTTCTTTCATTTCATTTGCCTTCGCCAAAGAAAGTCCTTCCCACTCATCAGCCATAAAAGGTGTGATGATTGTTTTTTCTTCTTTTCTAGAATCTTTAAGATCGACCTCTAAAGAATTTTTATACTCTTGTTCCAACTGCTTTACATCTGCAGCAGTTACAATATTTTGAGCAATCAATTGATCGGCATAAATATCTCTTGGATTTTTATGTTTTGCAATTTTCTTATATAACTTAGGCTGGGTAAAGCGCGGTTCATCCCCTTCGTTGTGACCATACTTACGATATCCCAATAGATCGATGAATACATCTCTACCAAATTTCATTCGATAATCTAAAGCAAAAAGAGTTGCGTGAACAACGGCTTCTGCATCATCGGAATTTACATGGAGCACGGGAGACAAGGTCACTTTTGCTACATCGGTACAATAAGTACTGGATCGAGCGTCGAGATAATTGGTTGTAAATCCAATTTGATTATTAACAACAATATGAATTGTTCCTCCTGTCCCGTAACCCTTAAGGCCTGCCATCTGAACAATTTCATAAGGCAATCCTTGTCCTGCAATTGCTGCATCTCCATGCACAATTATAGGAAGTACTTTATGGGTGTCTCCGTCAAAACTACTTTCTAGTTTCGCTCGAGCAATTCCCTGAACCACTGCGCCAACCGTTTCAAGATGCGAAGGATTGGGAGCAATATTCATGTTTATTTTTTTACCGTTATCGGTAGTGCGTTTTGAAGTCCAACCTAAATGGTATTTTACATCTCCGTCAAAAACAGTTTCTTCATAATCTTTTCCGTCAAATTCGCTGAAAATATCTTTTCCTGATTTTCCGAAAATATTGGTCAAGGTATTCAAACGGCCACGATGTGCCATTCCCATTACAAACTCTTCTACACCATGATTGGCTGCGGCTTCGACCACAGCGTCTAGAGCTGGAATCAAAGACTCTCCACCTTCTAGAGAAAATCGTTTTTGACCTACGTATTTGGTATGTAAAAAAGTCTCAAAGCTTACCGCTTGATTCAATTTCTTTAGAATATGCTTTTTCTCATCTTGAGAAAAATTGGGAAGATTATCGTTTATATGAAGTCGTTTTTGGATCCAATCCAGTTTTTCAGGATTACGGATATACATATATTCAACTCCAATAGAATGGCAGTATACACGTTCTAAATGTTCAATAATAACCGTGAGCGTATTGGGGCCTATTCCCATAATATCACCTGCATTGAATACCAGATTACGGTCTGCCTGAGACAAGCCGAAATTTTCTAAGGCCAAATTGGGTTGGTAGGTTCTGCGGTCACGTACAGGGTTCGTTTTGGTAAACAAATGCCCTCGCTTTCTATACGCATCGATAAGCTGTACTACTCGAAACTCTTTTTGTAGGTGTTCGGGTACTTCAGTTACCGATTCAGTACTGTCGTTGTTTTGGCTGTTTTCAATTCCAAAGTCAAAACCTTGGAAAAAAGCTCTCCAGCTGGGTTCAACGCTATCAGGTTGTTGAAGATATTGGTCATACATCTGAGCAAAATAGCCTGTATGAGCTGCATTTAAAAAAGAATACTTGTCCATTATATGGATGCTTGTCTAAAAATTCATGTACGAAATTACAACTTTTAGCCTAAGCCTGCTATGTCTTTGAACGAAAAAAAAGCTGGTTTTAACACAATTACACTCCATTTTATGGCATTTATAGTTTTTATTGTAAAAAACGAGTTTATTCTGGAAAACAACTTCTTAAGAATCTGTTTCAAAAAAGAAAAATATCTTTCCTAAAAATCGAAGAACACATTTCATAATTGGTTACTTTAGACAGCATGTTTGCACTCGTCGATTGTAATAATTTTTATGCCTCCTGTGAGCGTGTCTTTCAACCGCAATGGGAAGGAAAGCCTGTTGTTATTTTATCCAATAATGACGGTTGTGTTATTGCGAGAAGTAACGAAGCAAAAGCTTTGGGCGTCCCTATGGGAGCGCCAGCCTTTAAATACAAAGAGGTTTTTACAAAACAAAAAATTAAAGTATTTTCTTCAAACTATCCGCTTTATGGCGACATGAGCAGTCGCGTTATGCAAATTCTGGAAAATTACACGCCCAATTCTGAGATTTACAGCATTGACGAAGCCTTCCTAAAATTCGATGGTTTTGATTATTTTGACCTAGCAAGTACAGGGCTGAAAATGAAAAAGCAGGTGCGTCAGTGGACGGGAATTCCTGTTTCTGTCGGTTTTGCCCCTACTAAGGCGTTGGCGAAAATTGCTAATAAAATTGCTAAAAAATTCGACTCACGAACACAAGGGGTTTACATCATTGACAGTTGTGAAAAACGAGTAAAAGCCTTGAAGTGGACGGCTGTAAAAGATATTTGGGGCATAGGCAGGCAGCACAGCAAAAGACTAGAAGCGCAAGGAATCCGAACGGCATATGACTTTGCGAACCTTCCTGATTCATGGATTAAAAAACACATGAGTGTATTGGAACTCCGCCTAAAAAAAGATTTACTCGGATTGCCTTACATTAAACTAGAGGATGTTGTCCCTGCAAAAAAGTCTATTGCTACTACTCGAAGTTTTAAAAGTAATCTTTCCCAGTTTCATCAATTGGAAGAACGTATTTCGACTTATGCCAATAGCTGTGCAGAAAAGCTTCGAAAGCAAGAAGGAAGCTGCAGTGCTGTCTTGATTTTTATTCGCAGTAATTCACATCAAAAAAATAAAGAACAATACCGCAACAGCTGTGTAATCACACTCCCGTATGCTACCGATTCTAGTCTCATTATTTCTAAACAGGCTGTGAACGGTTTAAAACGTATTTTTAAGGATGGTATTGACTATAAGAAAGCGGGCGTTATCCTGTTAGGGTTAGTCCCCGCCAAAGAGCGACAGCTCAACTTATTTCAACCCGACCTAAACAAACACGACCCGCTGATGCAGGCTATTGATAAAATACATTTACGCTTTGGACCCCATAAAATTAAGTTAGGAAATCAAGACCTCAATTCGACTTGGAACATGCGACAAGAACATCTTTCCAAGCGCTACACAACAGAGCTAAAAGAAATTTTTACGGTCAATAACAATTCGAATATCATCCTATGAAAAAAGACCAAACGTCGCAACAAGCCATCGTTTTCTTTAAACCAAACACAGAGGTATTTCAAGAGATGCCTCTGGCGCAAAATGGGGTTTCAGCGGGCTTTCCTTCGCCTGCAGACGACTTTAAAGAACTTCGCATCAGTATTGACCAAGAGGTTGTCAAAAACGCAGAGGCTACTTTTTATGCTCGAGTAGCTGGAGAATCTATGCAGGGAGCCGGACTAGATGATGGAGATCTTCTGGTTATTGATCGAAGTAAAGAACCAGAAGACAACAACATTGCTGTTTGTTTTATTGATGGTGAATTTACTGTGAAGCGCTTAAAAGTAACGCCCGAATGTATTTATTTAATGCCTGAAAACTCAAAATACAAACCCATACAGGTAACGGAAGAAAATGAGCTAATCGTTTGGGGGGTGGTTACTTTTGTTGTTAAAAAAGTCTAATTTTTTAGTCTCAATAGAATTTCATACTTTAGGCGAAGCATAGTATAATATATAATTTAATGAAGAGGGTCGCTTATCTTTTCTGGGTCATTGGCATTCTTCATGTCTTTGGGCAGTATACAAATCAAGAACTCTTGACGACCTACACAAAACCACTATTAGTCCCTTTATTAGCTGTTTTTTACTACAACAAACAAGCAGAGAGATTATTCCTAATTGCACTCGGGTGCTCTTGGTTGGGAGATCTTTTTTTAATGGGCGAAGGCCGTTTGTTTTTTCTTTCTGGGATTTTCTCTTTCTGGGGAGCACAACTTTGCTATTTATACTTGATCAATAAAGAGGTCCAACTTCCTTTCAAAAAACGCTTATTTTCTAAAGAAGCCCTTCTACCACTAATCTTGTTCGGCAGCTACTTTGTTGGTACCATGAGTTTATTAGGTGTGAAACTCGGGATGCTGACTTTTCCTGTTAGTGGATATGCGTTTACCTTAGCAATCATAGGAGCTACAAGCATGCTGTTGTGGATAAAAAAGAAAAGCTCAAGCACACGAGCTCTTTTCTTTGGAGTTCTATTGTTTATTATTTCCGATAGTATGATCGCATTCAATACGTTTTATTTTCAAGAAGACATCTTCGGCTTCTGGGTTATGGCCACCTACATACCCGCTCAATTCTTAATCTGTAATTACTTCAGAAAAACACATGCAAACACATGAATTCAGTTTTTTCAGTGGTATTCAAATACAGCGTTTACCTGTTTTGGGTTGTTGCTCTTATTAATCTTTATGGACTCATGTTTTATAGTCCGCTGGAACAAATCACAAAACCCTTTCTTATCCCCATTTTAAGTCTTTACTATTTTTCTGGAAATAACAGAAATTCTGCTTATGTGATGGCGTTGTTTTTTTCTTGGTTTGGGAATGTTTTAATTATGAGTACTGAATTCTCGATGATTCTTGCGGGGGTTATTTGTTTCTGGGGAATGCTATTACTGTACTCCTATCAAATCCTCAAAAACCTTTCTGGCTCACTCGTAGATCAATTCAAAAAAAAGAAGGTGTATATGCATTATTAAGTTTAGGAATCGCTATTCTGAGTATCATCGTAATAATTGAACCATACGCAGAAATAATTATAATTCCTGTAATACTTTATGGGATCACCTTAATCCTAGCAGGAATTCTAAGTTTTATCACCTACTCAAAGAACAAGACAATTCAAAATCAAAATTTGATTTTTGGATATGTTTTCATGTGTTTGAGTGCCATTACAAAAGCTATAGAAATAATTTATTTTGACAACAATTATTACTTTTTTGGGAATCCACTGCTTTATGCACTGGGACATTATTACTTTTACTTGTATTTTACATATCCGTCAAAACAAAATCATGAGATTTAAGAGTTTATATCTACCGCTGTCCCTCCTACTATTTTTATGTTTCAATTTAAGTCTAGCTCAAGAAGATCCTTATGAAAATGAAGAGGAAGACTATGAAGAAGTCGAGTATCTATCTCCACTAAATGATAAAAGTCTAGAAGGCCAAAAACTCTTTGTAGAAGAACTTCTGGATCTCTCGGGTTACATCGTCAAAAGCATACAAGTATATCAAAAACTCCCAAATAACGCTAAGGTGTTTCGAGTGAAGTTAGACACTAAAAACGAAGGAGGCTTTGTTTTTGTGCGCTGGGATAAAAAAGAGAAAGAAAATTACATTGCTAATAAAATGATTGACCCTGGGGTGTACTACAGCCTGAAAGCTTCCAAAGAAATTATGCGTAAACAAACGGATAAAGGATCATTCGGAATAGACGATATTGGGTTGCAGGCAGCAGATCAAGACCCAATAAGTGAAGATGAATTGGAACAATTTCGACAGGAATTTGATCTCCAAGAAAAGGAAAAAGAAGCGAAAAAAATTAACGAAGCAAACAAAGCTGCAAAAAAGAAAAACAGAAAGCGGAAAAATTAATATGTTTATTTTATTTGCAAAAAAGTTAAACAAAAGTTTTCAGATTCAAAAGTCAAGCCCTAATTTTATAGAAAATTAAATCCCATGAAAAACAGTCTATTGCTGACGCTTTTGACCATTTCCGCTCTTGCATTTGCACAAAATACAGGGACTTTTTCAGGTCAAATTATCGACGCGAAAACACAATATCCCTTAGAAGGATCTTCTGTTATTCTTGAGGGAACAAACATCGGTGTTATTACGGATGCAAATGGATATTTTACTTTTGAGAACGTACCCACCAAATCGTATAATATTCAGGCGACCTATTTGGGCTATGAATCGCAAACCCTATACAATGTGATCGTGAAGTCGGTAGGAACTCCATCTCTTTTATTTAAACTCAACGAATCTTCAGAAGCTTTAGATGAAATAATCCTTTCGAAGAGTTCTTTTAGAACCACTAAAGAAACACCGCTATCAACCCAATCCTTTTCTGCAGTTGAAATAGAAACATATCCAGGAGGAAATAATGATATCGCAAAAGTAGCGCAAAGTTTACCCGGAATTTCTCCTTCAATTGGTGGGTTTAGAAATGACTTCATTATTCGCGGTGGAGCTCCAAACGAGAGTGTATACTATTTGGACGGAGTTGAAATTCCAAACATCAATCATTTCAGTACACAAGGAAGTGCTGGAGGCCCTGTAGGCATGCTCAACGTTTCTTTTATACGAGAAGTAACGCTATCCTCTTCGGCATTTGGTGCCGAATATGACAACCCATTGTCGGGGGTTCTTGCATTTGAACAACGCGAAGGAAATAATCAGACCTATTCCGGAAATGTCCGGATTGGGGCAAGTGAAGCCGGAGCAACTTTTAACGGTCCCTTATTCAAGAAAGGAAAAGAACGCTCCAATACAACACTAATGGTTTCTGCTCGAAGAAGTTATTTGCAATTTGTATTCGCCTTGGTAGGTCTTCCCATACGACCCGATTATTGGGATTACCAATGGAAATTGAATCATAAAATTGACGCACGCAACAGCTTGACTTTTATTGGCCTTGGATCCATAGATGATTTCTCTGTAGTTGCTCCCGATGATTTTGATGTGGAACAACAAGCAGCTCTAGAAACTGCTCCCATCATAGAACAAAGAACCCTTACACTTGGACTTACTTGGAAACATCAATTCAAAAATGGTACAGGGCAAGTAAACACAACCTTGAGCAGCAATCGTCTGAAAAATGTTTTCAGTCAATACCAAGACAACGAAAACAAAACCGGTATTCTCTTCAGAAATGATTCTAAAGAGCAAGAAACTAAGCTAAGGGTGCACGCCACCCAATACATAAAGGACTGGAAAATTTCATACGGACTCAACGTTCAGCAATCCGTTTACACCAATAATACAGAAGACATAGTCGGTGGCTTTGGCTACGAAACGGCTATTGATTTTGCTAAATACGGTTTCTTTGGAAAACTGAGCCGTTCGTTTGTAGACAACCGCTTAAGTTTAGCACTAGGACTGCGTTCCGATGCAGATAGCTTTACCAACGGATCAACACTAATCGATAATCTATCACCGAGACTTTCGGCTTCGTACATGCTCAATGAAAGCAGTAGCTGGAAGCTGAATGCTTCTGTAGGGCGTTATTTTAAAATTCCAACATACACCATGCTCGGGTTTCAAAACAACAGTGGACAATTCATCAACAAATCCAATCGGTATACACAGAGTGATCATTATGTCTTTGGGGTTGAATACAACCTGAGTCCCTCTGCCCGTTTTACAGTAGAAGCTTTTAGAAAAGAATACAGTCAATACCCCGTGTCTGTTGTAGACGGTGTTTCCTTAGCCAATAAAGGCGCTGGCTTTGAAGTATTAGGAAACGAAGCAGTAATTGATACGGGTAGCGGATTGAGTAAAGGGATAGAGGTTTTGTTTCAACAAAAACTATCCAATAACTTTTATGGGATTTTGGCCTATACCTTATTCAGCAGTGAATTTTCAGGAATAGACAGGGTGAGGCTTCCTTCGGTTTGGGACAGTGGAAACTTACTTACATTTACTGGAGGGTACAAACTGCCAAAAAACTGGGAGGTTAGTTTACGGTATCGTTATGCCGGAGCAACACCATTTGCCCCAACGGACACAGCAGCAACCTTGACAACCTATCCACAAGTTATAATCGACTATAGCCGTTTGGGCGAAAATAACTTATCGACCTTCAAGCAAGGAGATTTCCGTCTGGATAAAAAATGGAATTTCGAGAAACTGTCGTTTAATTTCTATTTCGAAATTCAAAATTTCTTAGCGCAAGAAAACCCTCGACCAGATGAATACACTTTGGCTAGAACGGATGAAGGCGTGTTGATTTTACCGAGAGAACTTGTTAAGATTGAGCGAGAAGAACGCAATACTCCCTTCCCCTCTTTTGGCTTTGTGTTTGACTTTTAGAGGTAAAAATCTTGTACTAATTGCTGATGTTCGAATGTACGCTGATGGCGAGATTCTTCAAGAATCAATTCCTCGGTTTGTAAAGGAGCTTGTGTTTGTTCAAAGCGCATCAAAGCTCTTTTAAAAGAGCTGGTTATTGTACCCTTTAGGTGCAGCTCATGAACTAAATGTAGGTTGTGCTCAAGCCCCAGAGCACAAAGCTTATTTCGATATTCAAAAGGGCACACCATTGAAAAACTACCCTTAGGACTCAGCAGTTGATCAACACAAGAAAATAAATCTTCATAGCGAAGGTGGTTGTTGTCGCGTGCGGTACTTCTAGAATCCTCTGACACTTTAAAAGGGGTGGTAAAAAAGGGCGGGTTCGAAACAATCAACTCGAAGGTTTCACTAGATTTTTGGGTGTAGTTTAAAAGGTCGGCATGAAGCAATTCTAAACGATCAAACCAAGGGGAATTTTTAAAGTTTTTGGTCGCCTCAGCTGCAGCGGCTGCGTCAACTTCTATTGCTTTGATACTAGAACCATCCGTTCTTTGAGCGAGCATCAGTGCGATCAGTCCGGTACCCGAGCCAATATCTAAGATGGTTTTGGGCTTACTGCTTACAGAAGTCCAAGCACCAAGTAAAACCCCGTCGGTACCGATTTTCATTGCAGATTTTGACTGGTCAATTTGAAATTGCTTAAACCGAAAGAGTGTGTTTTTCACGAGCGATAAACATCCAATAATCCGTCTGGTAAATTCAGTGTAAGTTCAGAAGATTTTTTATCAACTTTAGTAATAAAATCGTCGTGAACAGG
>DLQQ01000077.1:61613-90222 GCA_002477625.1 Candidatus Arcticimaribacter sp. UBA7428 | reverse complement strand
CCTAAAATAATGTTGAACAACAAATTAGGTTACGTGAAAACAGAAGCAAAAATTTTTAGTTGTACCCAAAGCGAAGTCCTTGCAAAAGAAATTGCAACACTATTTGGAATCCCCATGGGCAAGGTTGCCTTCTCACATTACAGTGATGGCGAATTCCAACCTTCCTTTGAGGAATCGGTTCGTGGGTCTCGAGTTTTTTTAGTAGGATCTACACATCCGAGTTCAGAAAACTTAATGGAGCTTCTCTTAATGATAGACGCAGCCAAAAGAGCTTCTGCTCGTCACATAACAGCCGTGATGCCCTATTTTGGATGGGCGCGTCAGGATAGAAAAGACAAGCCACGAGTTCCAATTGGAGCTAAACTGATTGCAAACCTTCTTGAAGCTGCCGGAGCAACTCGAATCATCACCATGGATTTACATGCGGATCAGATTCAAGGGTTCTTCGAAAAGCCAGTAGATCACTTATTCGCATCTACGATTTTTGTACCCTATGTAAAATCATTGAACCTAGAAAATCTAACAATTGCTTCTCCGGATATGGGGGGTTCTAAAAGAGCTTATGCATATTCTAAGTTTCTTAAAAGCGATGTTGTAATATGTTACAAGCAACGTGAAAAAGCAAATGTAATTTCTCACATGGAATTAATTGGAGATGTTAAAGGCAAGAATGTGGTTCTTGTGGATGATATGGTTGATACAGCTGGTACACTAACCAAAGCAGCAGAGGTTATGCGCGAACGAGGTGCCCTTTCGGTTCGTGCAATTTGTACGCATGCACTACTTTCTGGAAATGCTTATGAGCGTATCGAGAACTCCTTACTCGAAGAGTTGATCGTTACTGATTCTATTCCTGCAAAAAAACAAAGCCCAAAAATAAAAGTATTGAGTTGTGCAGATCTTTTCGCAAGTACCATGCGTGAGGTTCATGAAAACAAATCAATTAGTTCGAAGTTTATAGTTTAAATCAATAAATAAATACCAATGAAATCAATTACAATTAACGGATCAAAAAGAGAAAGCGTAGGCAAGAAAGCAACAAAAGCCTTACGTAATGCTGGTATGGTTCCCTGCGTTTTATACGGTGAAAACAATGCCGTACATTTTGCAGCGAAAGAACTAGATTTCAGCAAACTCGTTTATACTCCAAATGCACACACAGTGGAGCTTAAGCTTGACGACAAAACAACCGTCAATGCAATTCTACAAGACATTCAATTCCACCCATTAACTGATCGAATTCTTCATGTTGACTTTTACGAGTTAAAAGAGAATAAAGAAATTTCCATGAACATTCCAGTAGAATTACAAGGAGCAGCTCCTGGTGTACTTATTAGCGGTGGAACGTTGGTTCTTAACAAGCGTAAACTTCGTGTACGCGCTTTGCCAAGTAATCTTCCCGATGTAATCATCGCTGACATTTCGGCTCTTGAATTAGGAGATAAATTATTTACTTCTTCAATCGAATCTGAAAACTTTACTTTTGTTCACCCAGACAACACAGTTATTTGTCAGGTTAGAACTTCAAGAGCAGCTATAAAAGAAGCTGATGTCGAAGAAGCTGAAACTGAACAAGAAGAATCTACAGAAGCTGCTGAATAAGCACCTTCCTAGTATCGTTTATAAAAAGCATCTGTTGGTTTCCAACAGATGCTTTTTTTTATCTTTATACTTTATTAATAGATGAATTACATAAAGAGACTTTTTAAACGAACGGATAAACCAAAAGAAGACCCTTTGAAAAAATTTTTAATTGTTGGCCTAGGCAATATTGGTGCTCCTTATTACAACACCAGACATAATATTGGATTTAAGGTTTTGAATAGTTTCGCAGAAGAGCGTGATTTAACTTTCGAAGACCTACGCTATGGAGCGGTTTGTAAAACTCGATTCAAAGGTAAATCAATGCTTTTGCTAAAACCATCAACCTTGATGAATCTGAGTGGGAAGGCAGTCCGCTATTGGGCTTTAAAAGAAAACATCCCGCTGCAAAACATCCTTATAATAACCGATGATTTAAACTTGCCATTTGGTACAATCCGCTTAAAACCTAAAGGGAGTGACGGAGGACATAACGGTCTTAAAGACATTCAAGCACAACTGAATACTCCAAATTATCCTCGTATTCGTTTTGGTATCCAAAGTGACGAAAAGGGTTACAATACGGTAGACTTTGTGTTGGGGAAATGGTCCGAGCAAGAACTCGATGCGATGCCGTTGAGAATAAAGAAAACAAAAGAACAAATTTTATCTTTTGTTTCCCAAGGAATACAAGCAGCTATGAATCAGTTCAACGGTTCTTAGGAAGTTGTAAAACTTTGAATTGCCGATTGCGATTTATTTCTGCGCTGGTCTACTGTAATAATTTGCCAGAAATACATTTGTCCAACTTCCAACAAGGCTGAATAACTTGACGCTATTTGGTTGTCTTGAACTAGACTCAACTGAGCAGCATCTGTGCCAATATACACTTGATAGTACGCAATGTCATTGTCTAAATCTGAACCAGTCCATTGTAGGTTTGCATATCCCGATGACAAAGTAACGTCTTGTTCATCTTGAGGATTATTTAATTGTGCTGAAAAGGGTAAAAAACGTTCTTGCTGTAGGCCCTCCAAATAAAAACTCCATACCGCGCTTTTTGTATTTACAGTACTTGCTTCTGAAGAAGAAACTACCCACCAACTATAAGGAACTCCTCGGTCTAATGTAATCGTTGTATTTGTTAAATCAACAGACTTCCTTTGTTCTGATTGTGTAGTACTGTTCCGAACAACAACTTCATACGAATCTGTATTTTGTGCTTCTTCCCAAACAAAACTGACAACTCCTTGTGTATCTGTTGTAAAAATTGGCAGGCATGTATTACTATTTTCAGGAGCCGTCAATACTGCAGCTCCGGGCTCAGGTATTGAGGGCTTTGAGCAGGTACAAAAAAGTACAGCTGTAAGAATTAATACTGATGTTTGCAACCTCCTTTTCATTGCTTGATGAATTTTAGGGTTTCTTCGTTCTGAGTACTGCGTATTTTTAACAAATAATTTCCACTAGGCAACAAACTCATATTAATTGGAATTTTCCTGTCGCTCCCTTGAAGTTGAACTTTTTTATCTAAAAGAATATTAGCTTGTATATCATAGATGGTGTACTGAATTGCGGAAACAGTACCTCCAATCAAAACATAGGATTCCTCTTGAACTGGATTTGGAAATAACACAGAGTCCGTAGCTATATACAGCTCTTTTTTAAAAGAGCCCTGACAACTTAAATCTGAAGTAACTTCGATTGTATTCAATCCTTTTCTCAAAGGTAAGTTGATTTGTGACTTGCCTTGGATCCTTGTTTCTCGATTGTTTATAGTAAGATTGTAGTGAGCTGCTCCTTGGAGGGATAAGGATAAACTCAAATCGCTTTCATTCACAAAAGAAGTAACCTGTAAAGGCTCAGGTTCCTCAATTGAAGCTGTAAAACATCGTTCGAAACTTGGGTCGTCCTCCACACCAATACAAATGAGATAGTCTCCACTTTCAAGGTTTGGGATATTCAGAAGATTCGTTGTAAAGGTGTAGGCATTCGAAAATCCATTTGGGCCAGTAACTTGAATCGTATAATCGGCAAGTGCAGTTGCGCTAATTTGAATTGCACCATTATTTCTCGAAACACAGGTTTCATCAATCTTTGATAGGGTGAAATTATTAAAGGTGTCGACGTCACATAAATCCCCTCGTCCATCGGCATCCGAATCGGCTTGATCTTGATTCGCTATAAGCGGGCAATTATCCGTAGCGTTCGGTAATAAATCAGGATCATCATTTTCTAGGATAGTTCCATTGACACAAAAACTAATGTTAAAAAGTATAATTCTTCCGGTGTCTTGCGGTCCAACATCTTCGACTTTTAATCGCCATATTCCAAAGGAAGATTGTCCATTAAAAACAGTCAAGTCACCCGTTGGGACAAATGATCCTGTATAGGGTGCTGAACCATCTTCAATCAAATTGATTGCCTCTTGGTCGAAAACAGTATTTACTAAATTTGAGCGTGCCCCTCCAATATTTCTGGCCAATATAACTTCTGTTCCATCAGGTGCAACTAGTGTAAGGATCATATCGGACAAGTAGGTGTGCTGAATACTCACTTCGATATTGACATCACTTATAACAGAATCATTCGCCATATAAACATCAGCAAACGTAATACCACTTTTACCTGAACCTGCGTCTATTAGGTTTCTGGGGAGGTTTACTGCACCGATTGGACTACAATCGAGAAAATCAGTTGTGAAGTTTTGAACTTCTGAATAGTTACTTTCTCCACATGAATTCCTTCCTTTGACCCGCCAATAGAACCTTGTTTCACTTGCAAGATTTTCTAAAGGAGTGAAGTTTGATTCTTTAGTCGTTGTTGAAACGACAATCGAATCAAAGGTATTGGACAAGGACAATTCAACAGTATATTGATCCACATTTTCATCGGATTCCCAGCTCAAAACTGGCTTTATCAACTGAAGATCGTCAGATGCATTCGGACTCAATCCGGTTGGAGTCTGTACCGTGCTTTGTTGGTGGATATACTGAAAAATTTGCTGGGCTTCGGAAGATCCTGCGCTTGAAACTAAAGTCATTGTATAAATACCAGGAGCTATATTGGATGTTTTCGTAAAACTAATGGTTCCTTGTTGCTGATCCGCTGTAGATGAAACCGTATTAATCGAATACGTAATTCCATCTGGGACATTAATTAAAGTAAGGTCTACCGCGCCTTCAAATTCTTGGTATCGATTGAGTATAAAATCAAATGATACGGGTTCAAGATCACAAGCTGTTTTAGAAAGTACCTGAAAAGGGGTTGCGAAGGGGCGCTCTAAAATACTAAAGCGATCATTGTTCACTGCAAAATAAATTCCATTGTCTGGAACAATCTTTATTCGAACATTTGTAGAATTGATGTTGGGAGGCACAACAAAGTCAAAGCGACCATCATTCAAAGTATTTGAGACCAAAAGGGTGTCGAAATTTTGACCATTATCTGAAGACAAATAAATCGATACCGTTTGTGTATTGATTGGAGCTTGATCGGTATTTGCAACATCCCATAAGATCACTTCATGTGCCCCTGTTTGCCAAGTTATCGTATTGGATACAGGCGAGCTTATCTCGAATGGACCAGCACGTTCTATTACATTTATTATTCTTGTGTCTTGATCGGTCTGACCTACACCAGAAGCACTTGTTTCTGATCGGTCACGAACGGTCACGCCCCAAAGCTGCGTTCTCCCGACCAAAGAAACTGTTTGCCAGTCGTTTGGAAACCGTGGATTCGTTTGAATCAATTGATTGGCTAAAACCCTGGACATTGATGGGACCGTACGGATTGGGGAATTGGTAGGGGGAAAAGATCGATTGCTTGATCCCGACTGATTATAAGGACCAAAATTATCGCGCGTCACTAAACCGCTATTCAATTGCTCCCAGCAATAGGTCAGTGCATCATCATCTGGATCAGAAGCAATAGCCTCTAATGTATAGGCTGTACCAATAGGAATGCTTACTTCTTGCCCAGCAGAAACATGTGGTGGCTGATTTGTTATTGGAGTAGACACTTGGCAGCTGTTTCTGGCCAAATAGTCTTGAATGTTCTTAATGCTGTTGTAATGAAAATAAGGATCACTATGATTCTGAACATTGTCTTCTGCCGTTACACCAGCATAAGCCATAATAGTTGATCCACTTCCAGGCTCACTATTTACTCCGGCTACGCCCGTTTCAAATGAAAAGGTGTGATACCCTCCAAATTGATGCCCAATTTCATGTGCAACAAAGTCAATGTCAAAATAATCGTTCAAAAAAGCTCCTATTTCTGTGGTATCAACAAAAGGATGAGACGTATAGGCTGAGCCTTTAAATCCATCTCGACAGACATTACCTACTGACCCGGCATTCCCATCGGGAACTCCAAAATCAAACAAATGTCCTAAATCGTAGTTCACCTCTCCTATTGAATCGGTAAGTACTTCTTGAATCTCATCATTAAAATCATCTCCGTAAGGATCTGTATCGGGGTCGTCAAACAACAAGTTTACATCAGAAACTAATTGAAGTTGCACTCCCAAATCAATTTGAAAAACCTGGTTGATTCGGTTAATTGTACTAATTATCTTAGCATAAGCATCCTCTTTGTTAGTCCCATTTGTATCATCATCATCTCCCCAATACTGGGTAAATTCTCCTGTAGCAGAAACCGCAATTCGATATGTTTTTAGGGTTTGATCAGAAGAAGATTTCGAAGTTTGTTTGCGTTGAACTTTGGTTTGAGTTGCACTTTTTTTAGTAGTTTTATCTTCAGTAACCAAGCAATTCAAGGGTTCAAAATCATCGTAAAGAGTGCCGCCTCGTTTATAAAAAAGGTGTTTATTTTTACCCCCAGTCCGATCCGGTTGTACAAAAAATTGCCCTTCAGGGGAATCAATCATTGCATTTACTCCCATAGGAGAAACACTCCAACGAATACCAACATTTTTTCGAGATAAACTTGTTCCAACAAAGGTTTTAATGTTTGAGTGCTTTTCCGATAGTTTAGAAGAAAGAAGAGCTGCGTTGCGTACACTGAATTTTTCAGACTGACCAAACTCGTTTGGAAAAACAATGGTGATTTGCTCAGTTTTTAAAAAGCTCGATTGTGAATCAATTTTAGTGATAAAAGCATCCAGTTGGCTTCGATCTAATGATACTGTTTGGATAGGGTTGTTACTGTCGAAACGCATTCCTTTTGAAAGTCCCGGAGAATCGTTTTCAAAAATCCAAAGATCTTGGGCATTTACAGAAAATGAAATTGCCAGAAAAAATAAAAATAAGGTGAAACGACTTTTCACAAAAAGGAATTAAATTTTGATTCTATTCCAAACATACAATAATTATAGCCTTTATTTAAGTCTAAAAATCATAGTTTTGTAGCGCATATCAAAATACAGCTGTTTTTAGTGAAAATTGTATCTGACATTGAGAATTATAAAGAAGACACACCGAGTCTTCTGACCATTGGAACCTTCGATGGCGTTCATATTGGACATCAAAAAATCATTCGCAATTTAGTTTCCCAAGCAAAAGAAAAAGGCCACCTAGCCGTAGTTCTTACTTTTTTCCCACATCCACGAATGGTTTTACAAAAAGACAGTTCTATACAGCTAATCGACACACTCGAAGAAAAACAAAAAATACTTGCTTCTTTAGGTATTGATATACTGGTTATTCATCCTTTTTCTAAAGAATTTTCTAGATTAACTCCATTGGAGTTTACAAGAGATTTACTGGTCAACACCTTTAAAATATCGAAAGTAATCATTGGGTACGACCATCGTTTTGGCAGAAATCGAGAAGCGTCAATTCAAGACTTACATCAGTTCAGTTCAGTCTATAACTTTGAAGTAGAAGAAATTCCTGCCCAAGAAATTTCATCGGTAAACATTAGTTCTACAAAAATAAGAACCGCCTTAATCGAAGGGGATATAGAACGGGTTAACACCTACTTAAACAGACCTTATTTACTTACAGGGACTGTATCCAAAGGGGCTGGTTTAGGGCGAACAATTGGCTTTCCAACGGCCAATATTGAAATAAAAGAAACCTACAAACTTTGCCCACCCAACGGAGTTTATCGCATTCAATCGGTAATTGATGGAAAACATATTTTTGGAATGATGAATATTGGAGTTCGACCAACCGTGGGGGGTGATAACAGAACCATAGAAGTTCATTTTTTCGAGTTTGATAACGACATTTACCAACAAACTTTGGCTATAGAAATACGAACCAAACTCAGAGAAGAACAAAAATTTGATTCCTTAGAAGCACTTCAAAAACAACTTCAAGAAGATAAAAAAATCTGCATGGGGTTATTTGATTCTGAAAAATCAGAAGACTAACCTGAAAACAATACCTTTGTAATACGATATAATTGGACTTATGCTACAATTAAAATACCTCAGAGAACATAAAGAAGCCGTTTTAAAAGCGCTTGAAAAAAGAAATTTCAAGGATGTTGATCTTATCGATCAATTACTTGAATTGGATGAAGTTCGAAGAAAAACACAAACAGATCTGGACCAGCAACTTGCGGAGGCCAATAGTCTTGCAAAAGAAATCGGGCAACTCTTCAAGAATGGTGAAGCTCAAAAAGCTCAAGGCTTAAAGGAGCGCTCGGCTACTCTTAAGAATAGTTCAAAAAACTTACAAGAAGTGCTGCAAGAAACCGAAGTCCAATTACGCGCATTTCGTCTTCAAATTCCAAACACCCCTAAAGACATTGTTCCGGCTGGAACAAGCGAAGAAGATAATGTTGAAACTGAACGTGGTGGTACTATCCCTGCTCTTTCTAGTGATGCTTTACCGCATTGGGAACTAGCTAAAAAATACAACCTCATCGACTTCGAGCTTGGAAGTAAAATAACGGGTGCTGGCTTTCCTGTGTATACGGGTAAGGGTGCTCGTTTGCAACGTGCGCTGATCAATTATTTTTTAGATAAAAACTCAGCTGCAGGATATCAAGAAACCCAAGTACCCCATTTAGTTAACGAGCTTTCTGGATATGGAACGGGACAATTACCCGACAAAGAAGGCCAAATGTATCATGTAACGGGTGATGATTTATACTTAATCCCTACAGCAGAGGTTCCGCTTACCAATATTTTTAGGGATGAACTTTTAGACGAAAAACAACTTCCTATCTGCCTAACGGGTTACACTCCATGCTTCAGAAGAGAAGCAGGAAGCTATGGTTCTCATGTCCGCGGATTGAATCGTTTGCATCAGTTTGACAAAGTTGAAATTATTCGTTTAGAAAAACCTGAACATTCTGAAGCCGCACTTACCGCAATGGTAGACCACATTCGGGACATTCTTGTTGAACTTGAAATACCGTATCGAATTCTTAGACTATGCGCTGGAGACTTAGGTTTTACTTCTGCATTGACCTATGACTTTGAATTGTTTTCGACCGCTCAAGATCGCTGGCTAGAGATTAGCTCCGTTTCTACTTTCGAAAGTTTTCAGTCGGAGCGTTTACATTTGAGATACAAAGAAAAAGACGGAAGTAAACATTTGGTGCATACCCTTAATGGAAGCTCATTAGCACTTCCAAGAGTACTTGCCGGAATACTTGAAAATTGTCAGACAGCAGAAGGAATTAAAATCCCGAAAGTACTTATTCCCTACACCGGTTTTGATTTGATCTCCTAAAACAATTTTATGTTTATATACAACGTAACCACACATGTAGAACCTAGCATTGAAAATCAGTGGCTGGAGTGGATGAATATAGAACATATCCCACAAATGATACAAACTGGGAAATTCAAGAAAGCCATAATCTTTAAGGTTATCACAGAAGATGAATTGGGGGGTACTAGCTATGCTACTCAATACCATTGCAACAGCAGAGCTGAATTTGAAAACTACCAGAAAGCTGATGCTGATCGACTCAAAAAACAGGCACTTGATAAATTTGGCGAGCGCATACTATCGTTTAGAACAGAACTGGAACAAATAACTGTCCTTTAATGAAAGCGGTACGTGCCAAAAAAAAACTAGGCCAACATTTTTTAAAAGACCTCAGCATTGCAGAAAAGATCGCCCAAACGCTTTGCTTTGACACCTTCGAAAAAGTACTTGAAATAGGCCCAGGAATGGGTGTTCTCACCCAATACCTGCCTTTCGAAAAAGGCAATGTTCACCTCATCGAGATTGACCGAGATTCAATAGTCTACCTTAAAAACAAATACCCACTTCAACACCAGAACATAATCGAGGGTGATTTTTTAGAATATAACTTAGAGAATCTCTTTGACAAAGAGCCTTTTGCAATCATTGGGAATTTCCCCTATAATATCTCGACACAAATTGTTTTTAAAACGATTGAAAATAGAGCACAAATCCCTTTTTTCTCAGGGATGTTTCAAAAAGAAGTTGCAGAACGTATTTGTGAACCCCCTGGAACAAAAAAATATGGAATATTGTCAGTTTTAGCACAACTATTCTATACTGCTACTTATGAGTTTACAGTCCCTCCCAATGTATTCAGTCCACCGCCAAAGGTAGATTCTGGGGTACTTACACTCAGGCGAAAAGAAAATTATACCCTCCCCTGTAACGAACAACTTCTTTTTAAAATTGTAAAAATGAGTTTTCAACAAAGAAGAAAAACTATTCGTAACAGTTTAAAAACACTACAACTACCCATAAATATTACAGAAGATAGTATCTTTGACCTACGACCCGAAAAACTTTCGGGAGACGATTTTATAGCATTGACTCAAAAAATCGAAGATGGCCAAATTTCTTCTTGATAAAGACACTTTAGAGCTCATTAAATCTCTTGTTGAAAAACGAGCAGACAAAAAATTGATCTTTAAACTGGCTGATGTCCATTACGCAGATATTGCCGAAATAGCCGAAAGTCTTTCCATTGATGATGCTGTATATCTGGTTAAACTTCTCGACAGTGAAAAAACAGCAGATGCTTTAGCTGAAATTGACGAAGACTTTAGAGAGAAAATCTTAATTCAACTTTCCGCTAAAGAAATTGCAGAGGAGATTGAAGAGCTGGATACGGATGACGCAGCTGACCTAATTGCTGAACTCCCAGAAGAAAGGCAAGAAAAAGTAATGTCCGAAATTTCTGACAGTGAACACTTGAAGGATATTCGAGAGTTATTGACCTATGAAGAGAATACTGCTGGGGCACTTATGGCTAAAGAATTAGTGAAAGTTCAAGAAGACCTCAGTGTACTCAAATGTGTAAACGAGATGCGCGCACAAGCCGAATATGTTACTCGTGTACATTCGATCTATGTTGTAAATACGAAAAACAAACTCATCGGAAGGCTCTCTTTAAAGGACCTTTTGACTGCAAATTCTAAGGCAAAAGTAAAAGATATTTATATCCCAAAGGTTGACTTTGTCGACGTGGGAGAAGACGTCGAGGAGGTCGCTAAAATCATGTCCAAATACGATTTAGAAGCTATTCCAGTTGTAAACAACAAACAAGAGCTTCTGGGAAGGATTACCATCGATGATATTGTTGATGTAATCAAAGAAGAAGCCGATAAAGACTATCAGTTAGCCGCAGGTATTTCGAATGATGTAGAAGCGAATGATACAATTTTTGAATTATCCAAAGCTCGTTTGCCTTGGCTGTTTTTAGGTTTACTCGGTGGCTTGGGAAGTGTTTTTATTCTAAAAGACTTTGAAACGATCATGACACAACCCCGGGTAAGAAGTTTGTTTTTTTACACCCCATTGATTGCGGCGATGGCTGGAAATGTTGGAGTACAATCTTCTGCTATTATTGTGCAAGGTCTGGCAAACGATGTTGTAAAAGGATCACTAATCAATAGACTACTCAAAGAGGTTGGTTTAAGTCTTATCAATGGTTTTTTCTTAGCTGTTGTTCTTATCATTTTTGGTTGGATTATGGGTCAAGAATTAGTCCTAAGTTTAACCGTAGCTGGCTCCATGATGGGCGTTATTATTGTTGCTGCTTTGATCGGGACTTTTGTCCCCATCATCCTCAATAAAAGAGGTATTGACCCTGCAATTGCAACAGGACCATTCATTACTACCTCCAACGATATTTTTGGAATCTATCTCTTCTTTTACATTGCTCAAACTTTTTTAGAATTTTAAGGTCGAATGTATGCACGTGCTTCATGTAGATGAAAATCATCCGCTTTTATTAGATAATTTAGCTCAGGCTGGATTTAAAAACACCCTGGCATATAAGGATTCCAAAGAAGAAATTCTTAAACGGATAGACCAATTCGAAGGCGTAATCATTCGAAGTCGTTTCCCTCTTGATGCCGCATTTTTAGACCGGGCAACTAACTTAAAATTTATTGGTCGGGTGGGTGCTGGAGTAGAAAATATAGACCTAGCAAAAGCAGACGAAAAAGGTATTCAACTTTTTGCAGCTCCCCTAGGTAATAGCAATGCCGTTGGAGAACATGCGTTGGGCATGCTGCTTTCTCTATTCAATAAATTACAGCTTAGCAACCAGAGCATTCGACAAGGAAACTGGTTGCGCGAAGAACATCGTGGGCTTGAACTTGAAGGAAAAACCATTGGCATCATTGGCTATGGAACCATGGGAAAAAGTTTTGCTAAAAAACTACAGGGCTTTGATGTAAAGCAAGTGATTTATTATGATATCCTCCCGATGGAAGAAGATGGAATAGCTACTCAAGTTTCTCTTGAGGAAATTCAAGCAACTGCAGATGTACTGAGTTTACACACCCCTCAAACTCCGCTGACTGCTGGAATGATAAACACGAAATTCATCAACCAAATGAAACATAATTTTTGGTTACTCAACACTGCTCGAGGAAGTGCAGTAGTTACCGATGCTTTGGTAGCCGGATTAAAAAACAATAAAGTTCTTGGAGCTGGACTGGACGTTCTCGAATATGAGAGCAGTTCCTTTGAAAATATATTTAAGGCACAAAAAGATAACCCCAGTTTTTCATATTTACTCGGCTCAGAAAAGGTAATACTCAGTCCTCATGTAGCAGGTTGGACCGTGGAGAGTCATAGCAAATTAGCGCAAATAATATCAGAAAAAATATGTTCTGCTTTTGGAACAAACCTAAAAAACAAATCATGAAGAAAATTTTAATTGTCTGTACAGGAAACTCGTGTAGAAGTCAAATTGCACACGGGTTTATGCAACATTTTGGAAAAGAAAAATTGGAGGTATACAGTGCCGGGATAGAAACCCATGGGGTAAATCCGAGAGCGATAAAGACCATGAGTGAGGTAGGAATAGACCTTTCGAAGAACACCTCTAATTTAGTTTCGGAATACGATAACATCACATTTGACTACATCCTGACTGTATGTGATCACGCCGCTGAAAATTGCCCTGTTTTTACTGGGAATGGAATGCTAAAATTACATCACAATTTTACGGACCCCTCGAAATTAAAAGGAACTGAAACTGAGATTGAAGCTGCTTTCGAAGCTACGCGTTTAGAAATACAAAATTATTGTAAAGCTTTTGTAGACACCCATCTGAACTAGGCTTAATTCTCTACCACATATTGAATGGTTTCTTGGGCACGTTGTTCTAGTAAGATATTATCCTTTTGTGCTTCAATTGTTTTAAGGGCTTCTGAATCGAAATGACGTACAGTGTACAGGTCTACATTTTCAAAAACAGTTACTTTAAACTTGGAACGAAGAATCTGAAGCAATTCCTCTAATCTGTCGTACTTATTATTGACACAAACTGAAAAACTAATTGCAGAATTTTGAATTAAATCAACCCGCATTTGGTATTGATAAAGTAGAGCAAAAACTTCACTGATATTGTCTTCGACCATAAAGGAAAAGTCTAAAGAAGACAATCGGATCAATACTTGTTTTGGTTTTAAAATATAGCAGGGAATGTGGGGTTCGAGAGTTTTTCCTCTTGAAACCGAAGTTCCAGCCCCTTCTGGGTTGACAAACGACCGAACATACAACGGAATTTCTTTACGCTGCAAAGGTTGTAATGTTTTAGGGTGTATTACGGAAGCCCCATAAAAAGCCAGTTCAATCGCTTCAGTATAGGAAATTTGATTCAACAATTTTGTGTTTTCAAATACACGAGGATCACCATTTAGAACTCCCGGCACATCCTTCCAGATAGTTACCGACTCAGCATTGAGGGCGTACGCAAAAATTGCTGCTGTATAATCCGATCCCTCGCGGCCTAGGGTGGTAGTAAAGTTATTTTCATCGCTCCCAATGAATCCCTGAGATATCACCAATTTGTTTCCTGTAACCTGTTCATTGATTGCTTGTTGCGTCAACTCCCAATTCAAGTTAGCGTCTCGATAGTAAGTATCTGTTTTTACACACTTACGCGCATCAAGCCATTCACATTGAATATTTACATGATTCAAATAGGCATTGATGATTGAAGTAGAAAGCAGTTCTCCAAAACCAACGACTTGGTCGTATACAAAGCTGTAGTTCGTTGATTTGTTGTGCTTAAAAAAACTTTTCAATTCCAAAACAAGCTCTCCAACTCTGTTGTTGATTGGTTCAGCAACTGACCCAAAAAGGGCTTCAACAATTTGTAAATGAAATTGTTTTAATTCCAAAATAGCATTGGGTAATTCTTCCGGATGGTTAAAATAATGATCTACAACAAGCTCCAATGCATTGGTAGTTTTGCCCATTGCCGATACAATAATAAGGGTGTCTTTATACCCTACCTTCTTAAGCACTTCTGCAACATTTTTAACCCCTTCGGCATCTTTAACGGACGCACCTCCAAATTTAAATACTCTCATATAATAATCTTAATGGGATGCTTTTACATAAGCCGCTATGGCCTGTTCATCCATTTGAACTGTTTTCCAATCATCCAAAACAGCTGCACCACTTCTTTTATAAAAATCCATTGCATGCGTATTCCAGTCCAAAACTACCCATTCAATTCTTTTCACTTGTTTTTCGGCTGCATAAGCAATAAAAGCTGTGTATAAATCTTTTCCAAAGCCTTTACCTCTTTGACTTTGTGTGACAATTAAATCTTCTAAATGAAAGGTTGGGCCTTTCCACGTAGAATATCGAGGATAAAAAAGCGCCATTCCAACAACCTTACCCTCGTCTTCGGCCACCAAACAATGAAAAATAGAATTAGGACCAAAACCATCGCGTATAAGATCATTTTCTGTTACAACAACTGCATCCGGTTCATTTTCAAAATCAGCCAATTCTTGAATCAAACGTAAAGCTGAAGACATGTCTTCTTTTTGTGCAAAGCGAATCATATTGTTCATTTATAGAGCTAAATTAAGGGTTCTTATTGGAGTATTTAAATTTGTGGTCGATTATCACATTTTAATTAAATGCTGTGAAAATTTAATTTTACACCCACCAGGACTCAACAGCCTCCAAAAAAGCAGTTGGATTTTCAGCATGCAACCAATGCCCTGCTTTTTCTATATCTTTTAAAAGCTTATTTGTAAAATGGTGATGCAATGTCAAGCGATCTTCATCAGTAATATAACCGGATTGAAGTCCTCTTAGAAATAGTGTAGGACCATCGAATTGTTGATGAGGCTCCAAACCTGCTCCAATGGTTGTCCCTGCTTCTTTTAAGACTTCAATGTTGACCCGAAGTCCAAGTTGTTTTTTTTCTACCCAATAAATATTTTTTAATAAAAATTGTCTTACACCAACTTCTGGAACGTAAGCTGACAAGGCTTGGTCTACAGCAGTACGTGTTTGAAGGGTCGAAAAATCTAAAGAGGCTAAACCGTTTAAGATTTGTTGGTGATGAGAGGCATAGGACTTGGGGGCTATATCCGCAACAAGCAATTGGTGAATGTATTCTGGGTTTTGAGTTGCAAAAAACATGGCAGTTTTTCCACCCATAGAATGGCCTAACAGGGTGCATTTTTGAATTTGATGATGATCTAAATAGGTTTTTAAATCAGCTGCCAAGATCGAATAATTGAATTCTGTTGACCAAAAACTTCGCCCATGATTTCTTTGATCAATCAAATGAACACACCACCCTTGAGATTCCCATCTTTTGGCATGTGTTTTCCAATTATCACCCATACCAAGAAAGCCGTGTAAAACAATCAGATGTCGCTCGCCATTGCCGAGTATTAAACTGTGTAACAGTTTCATTGTGCCAAACGTTGAAGGTACATGGGAATTACGTTTTCAAATCCGAGGTAGAGCGATTCACAAACCAAAGCGTGACCTATTGAAACCTCTAACAGCTGGGGTATGTTTTGAGCAAAAAATTTGATGTTATCTAAACTCAAGTCATGTCCTGCATTGATTCCTAAACCCAGTTCGTTAGCACGGATTGCAGCTTGTACGTAGGGAACTATTGCTTTTTCAGCATTTGAAGCATATCCGTCTGCAAAGGCTTCGGTATATAATTCAATTCGGTCAGCTCCTGTAGCAACGGCGCCCTCGATCATACGGATATCGGGGTCAACAAAGATAGATGTTCGTATTCCTGCTGCTTTAAAGTCTTGGATTACGCTTTTTAAAAAATCTAGATTGGCATGGGTGTCCCAACCTGCATTAGAAGTTAATGCATCAACAGCATCGGGAACCAAAGTAACCTGAGTTGGGCGAATCTCCAACACCATTTGAACAAACTCTGGGATTGGGTTTCCTTCAATATTATATTCTGTGGTCACAACCTTGGGTAGGGCATGCGCATCGGCATATCGAATATGACGTTGGTCTGGACGAGGGTGAACTGTAATACCCTCTGCACCATACGATTGCAAATCGGTCACTACTTTCAATAGGTCTGGGGCATTACCACCTCTTGAGTTACGAAGTGTAGCCACTTTGTTGATATTAACACTGAGCTTGGTCATTCTTTTTTTTGTAAAACTACAAACTTCCCTCAACGAATCCCAAGAGATTGTTCGAGAATATGACCTTTAAAAAATGTAGGCGAAGTAGTACATAAGTTTTTGTACTTTTGAAGTAAAGACAGCGTTATGAAGATTGCGGTTATCTGCCCATTTCAAAATGAAAACTCCAGAGGATATGCACAAGGTGTAATTGAGCATTTACTCGAACGAAAAGTGACGGTTCTGGTAGACTATGAAATGGAACATTTCTTGGAAGACCCCGACATGGCTTCGTATGCATCTGTTTTTGAATCCCTTCCCCTTGATACCGATTTTTTGTTTTGCATAGGCGGCGATGGCTCTATGCTTAGAGCAATTATGACCGTAAAAGACAGTAATGTACCCATTCTTGGAATCAATACAGGAAGGTTGGGTTTTCTGACCAGTCTACAAAAAGAATCTTTAAATGTTGGTTTAAAGCAATTGTGGGAAAACAAATACTCCATCATCCATCGAAGTCTTTTGGAAGTAAAACTCCCTGAAGCTAATGAAGCGATTGATTCCTTCCCCTATGCCTTAAACGAAATAAGTGTTAATCGTAAAAATACCGCCTCTTTGATTAGTGTCAATACCCGCCTAGACAATGAACCTTTGACAACTTATTGGGCCGATGGACTAATCATTTCTACTCCAACGGGATCAACGGGCTACTCGCTTAGTAGCGGTGGACCCATCATGTCGCCTCAAACAGCAGGCTTTGTTCTTACGCCAATAGCGCCACACAACCTCAACATACGGCCACTTATTATACCCAACAGCACCACCATAGAATTGGAGGTTACTGGACGTGGTGAAGACCACTTACTTTCTTTGGATTCGAGAATCATAACGGTCAATCAAGAGACCTGCATTCAAGTAAAAAAAGCTCCTTTTACGCTTGCAACCGTCGAACTTCACGACAATGCATTTTTCAAAACCTTACGCGACAAACTTTTCTGGGGGTTTGACACCAGAAATTAGGCAATATTTTCATCAAAACGCAGTTTAGAGTATTGAAGCATCCTTCTTTAGGATGATCTGTAAACACTAGCGTTTCCCAAATTCTGATGAAAAGAATTTTGCTTATTTGTTGTATGGTGTTCCTCCCGCTTATTTCTCATGCTCAAATGCATGAAGTAGGTCTGTTTCTGGGGGGCAGTAATCTTATTGGTGATGTTGGGTCTCGAAAATTCATCAATACAAAAGCGCCAGCCTTTGGAATCATATATAAATACAACATCACAACACGCTATTCTTTTCGAGGGAGTTTTTCCTATTCCAAGATAGTGAACAAGAATTTTTATACAAACGACCTCAACCGCTTTCGAACATTCTTGAGTGTTACGAATCAAATTACGGAATTCTCTGCGGGAGTAGAATTCAACTTTTTTGATTTCAACTTACACGATCAGGAACGTTACCTAACACCTTATGTCTATCTCGGATTGAACTATTTTCGTTATAATTTGTTTTACATTGATCGAAATCAGCCTTTGACCATAACCGAATACGATAAAGATCTTGAATTTTCGATCCCCCTCACCCTAGGAATGAAAGCGAAATTAAGTCCACAATTTGTCCTTGGCTTTGAGATCGGAGCACGGTATGCGCTGACAGACAATCTAGACGGCAGCAATCCAGTCGATGCATTCGAAGCAAATCCAAATTATAAACACGGAGCATTGTATAATAATGACTGGTATGTTTTTACTGGTTTAACATTAAGTTTTACCTTTGGGCGATTGCCCTGTTATTGTAAAGAAAAATAATGAACATTGAACGAACTAACATACCCGCACATATTGCCATCATAATGGATGGTAATGGACGTTGGGCAAAAGCTCAAGGACAGAACCGGCTTTATGGTCACCGAAACGGAGTCGAAGCCGTTCAAAAAATTGTTGAAGAATCGGCACGTTTGGGAATTCAAAACCTTACTCTTTTTGCCTTCTCTACTGAAAATTGGAAGCGACCTCAAGTAGAAGTGAATACTTTGATGAAGCTGTTAGTCAAATCATTACGAAAAGAATTATATCAAATGGTTCAGAACAATATTCGCCTCAATGCTGTGGGTAATCTCAGTGCGCTCCCAGAGGCAGTTCAAACTGAATTAAATGAGACCATAGAAAAGACCAAAAACAATTCAAGGATGACCCTTACCCTAGCCTTGAATTACGGTGGTAAAGAAGAACTTACTCAAGCGATTAAGGAGATTGCAGTTAAAGTTAAAAATAATATAATTTCTCCCGAAAATGTTGATGAAACCATAATAAATAAGCATCTTTACACGCAAAATTTACCAGATGTAGATTTATTAATTCGAACCAGTGGAGAGCAAAGAATCAGCAACTTTTTGCTTTGGAAAATAGCCTATGCAGAGTTATACTTTTCTGAAGTCCTTTGGCCCGATTTTGATGAATCACAATTACATCTAGCAATACATAATTACCAAAAACGAGAACGTAGATTTGGAAAAACAAGCGAACAACTCAAGGCTTAAGCCTTCTTATAACAACATATTACTAGTATTTATATCGTTAGTTATGCTATTGGGTGGAACAGCCGTTAACGCTCAAGTCCCAGCAGCAGCGCCTTCAGCGTATACAGCATCGAAAAAATACACAATTGACTCCATCAAAGTGACTGGACTGAAAAGCTTTAGTGCTAAAACTGTAGTTTCATATAGTGGGCTGCGTAAAGGACAATCCATTCAAGTTCCAGGAGAAAAAATCAGTTCGGTAATCCAAAAGCTATGGAATCTAGATCTTTTTAGCGATATCAATTTTTATATAGCGGAAATCAATGGAAATCTCATTACACTCGAAATTGAGATTGAAGAATTACCTACGCTTTCGGACGTCAAAATTGTTGGTGTTAAAAAAAATAAAGCAGAATCTTTGATAAAGGATACTGAATTGACCAAAGGGAAAAAACTCTCCGAAAGTTTTTTAACCAACACCAAAAACTATATTGTAAATAAATACAAAAAAGAAGGTTACCTCAACACCAAGGTAGTGCTAAATACAATTCCAGATTCTACTACACAAAACGTATTGAAAATGGTCGTGAATATCGACCGAGGAAATCGCGTAAAAATAAAATCGATTGACTTTGAGGGTGTTGAGAAGTTTAGTGCTAATAAACTAGTTGCACAATTTAAAAATACTAAGAAGAAAAATATTTTCCGTTTTTGGAAAAAATCAAAATACATCAGTAAAGACTATCAAGAAGATTTAACCTCACTAATAGATTTTTACAAGGAAAAGGGGTATCGAGATGCGCGTGTTATTTCAGACACCATAATCGATGCAGACAATACCGACCTTGCGATTAAGTTAAAAATTGAAGAAGGGAATAAGTATTACTTCGGAGACATCAAATACCTTGGAAACGCTGCCTACACTAATAGAGTTCTTGCTTCCGTTTTAGGAATCAAAAAAGGAGATACATATAACGGTGTTCTTTTGAAGAAACGAATTGCAGACGACACTAAACCAGATAGTAACGACATCACTAATTTATATCAAAATAGTGGTTATCTTTTTTCTAACATCAACGCCGTTGAGGTAAGTGCAGAAAACGATACCATTAATTTTGAAATCCGAGTGACCGAAGGAAAACTGGCTTCCTTCAACAAGATCACGGTAATTGGAAACGACAAAACCAATGACCATGTGATCTTTAGAGAATTGCGAACCAAACCCGGAGAACTTTATAGTAAAGACAAGGTTGTTCGTACTGTTAGAGAATTAGGGCAACTTGGATTTTTCGATGCAGAACAAATCAATCCCGATTTTAAAAACGTTGATCCCAATGCAGGTACTGTTGACATTGAATTTGGATTACAAGAATCTGGTGCTAGTCAAATTGAGCTCCAAGGCGGTTATGGCGGTGGTGGCTTTATCGGTACGCTTGGTCTGTCGTTCAACAACTTTTCGATGCGGAATATTTTTGATAAAAAGTCATACAAACCCGTACCTTCTGGAGATGGTCAATCGCTTAGTCTTCGTTTGCAGGCAAGTCAATTTTACAACACCTATAGTTTTTCGTTTTCTGAGCCTTGGCTTGGAGGAAGACAACCGGTTCAATTTTCTACTTCGCTTTCAAGAACCAATCAGTTCAGATACGACTTTTTCACACAGAGAGCTGATAAAAGTCAATCTTTTCAAATCAGTAGTATTACGGTAGGTCTTGCTAAAAGACTACGTGTTCCTGATGATTTTTTCACCCTTTCACAAGCGGTATCCTTTCAATACTACAACCTACAGAATTATTTTACAGGTCTCTTTACTTTTGGTAATGGAGAATCGAACAACATAGCCTATACCGTTTCCCTCGCAAGAAACAACACTTCGGTGAATCCAATTTTTCCAACGGGAGGATCAAGCTTTTTGATTAGCGCAAAATTCACCCCACCTTTTTCATTATTCAGTGATACCGATTATGCCAATTTGAGTGACTTACCAGAATATAAAACCTTAAATGAGGCAGGCGAATTGGTAGCAGATCAATCCAAAATTGATCAAGAAAAATTCCGCTGGTTAGAATTCTATAAAATTAAATTCAATGGGACCTGGTATTCACGTATCATTGGAAAGTTGGTGTTGAAAACACAAGCTGATTTTGGGTTCTTAGGAACCTATAATAAAGACCGAGGCGCAATTCCATTCGAACGCTTCTACCTTGGAGGTGATGGAATGGCGAACTATTCACTCGACGGAAGAGAAACGATTGCTTTACGAGGGTACGAAAATCAATCCCTATCGACCAACGATGGTTCTACCATATACAATAAGTTTTCTTTGGAACTTCGATACCCGATTACACTCAAACCAAGTGCCTCTATCTATGCGCTTAGTTTTCTAGAAGCTGGTAATGGATACAATAGCTTCAGTGATTTCAACCCGTTCAATTCTAAGCGTTCTGCTGGAGCCGGGATACGAATTTTCATGCCCGCTTTTGGTCTCTTAGGGATCGATTTCGGATATGGATTTGACGCTGCCAATGCGCAAGATACAAGTCCTCACGGATGGGAAACACACTTTATAATTGGACAACAATTCTAAAATGAAACGATTTAGCTCCTTCCTGCTTTTCCTAACCTTGATGTGTACACAAATCAATTGGGCACAACGTGGAGTTCGCATAGGTTATATCGATATGGATGTAATTCTAGAAAATGTAGACGAATACAAAACTGCAAATCAACTGCTGAATAAGAAGGTTGAAACCTGGAAAAAGGAAATTGAATTACAGAAATTACAATTAAAAAAACTAGAAGATGCCCTCAATGCAGAGAAAGCATTGTTAACTCCTAACTTGATTTCGGACCGTGAACAAGAAATCAATGGTTTTGCAAAAGATATTGTCAATCTACAAACACAGAAATTCGGACCAGGGGGTGCTTTGATGCTCCAAAAATCAAAACTTCTGAAGCCAATACAGGATCGTGTATTGGGAATTGTGCGTGAAATAGCTCAAGAACGAAAATATGATTTCATTTTCGACAGATCTTCGGACTTGGTTATGTTATATTCCGCAAAAAATTACGATATTAGCGACCTAGTTTTGAGAAAAATAAATGCTCAAGATCGAATTGAAGATCGAAAATCACAACTCGAAAAAAGAAAAAATCAAATTAACAAAGCCAAAGAACAAGTTAAAAAACTAAACAAAAATTAAAAATATTCTCAATTAAATTTAAAACAATGAAGAATTTAAAATCACTTTTACTTGCTACCTTAATGTTTGCATTACCATTGACTGCTACTTTTGCACAGTCTAAGATTGCACACATTGACACCCAAAAACTAATTAGTGAAATGCCAGAGGTTATCGCTGCACAAAAGCAACTTCAGGCTGTTGAAGAAACATACACTAAAGAAATTGAAAACACATACAAAGAGTTTACTACTAAAGCTCAATCGTATTCTGCAGATGCCGCTAATCAAACTGACGTAACCAACCAAGCACGTCAAACAGAATTAGAGAGCATGCAACAAAATATTCAAAAGTATCGTGAAACTGCTGCACAAGATTTGCAGAAAAAACAAGGTGAAATGATGCGTCCTTTATACGAAAAAGCAAGAGCAGCAATTGAGAAAATCGCACTGGCTCAAGGTTATGACTACGTTCTTGATGCAAGTGCAGGTGGAAGTGTAATTATGGCTAAAGGAAAAGACTTAATGGCTGATGTTAAAGCTGACTTAGGATTTTAGAATAACTTCCTAACAATATCAATCTGAACTGCCTTATATTGCTATAAGGCAGTTTTTTTTTACCATGGAAACAAATAGAAATTCTTTTATTGGCGTATTCGACTCTGGTATTGGTGGCTTAACCCTTTTACCAGCACTACAACACCTCTTACCCCAAGAGAAATTTTTATATGTTTCGGATGATGCACATGCCCCTTATGGTCTAAAAAGCAGAGAAGAAATTTTAGAGCGCTGTAATATTATTGTTCAAGCTTTGATCGATAAAGGCTGTAAAGTTATAGTCGTGGCCTGTAATACGGCGACAACAAATGCGATCGAAACCTTAAGAACTACTTACTCCATTCCGTTCATTGGGATTGAACCAGCCATCAAGCCCGCAGCACTGAACAGTAAAACTAAAGTTGTTGGCGTTTTAGCAACCCAAGGCACACTCAGCAGTGCATTATTCACTCAGACAAGTGCTGCCTACACCCAAGATGTTCTTGTGGTTGAGCAAGTGGGCAACGGTTTGGTAGAAGCTATTGAAACTGGTCCATTAGATGATCCAAAACTTGCAACGCTTGTAGGTTCTTATATAAAACCGATGCTTGAGCAAAATATAGATGCCCTTGTTTTGGGTTGCACACATTACCCATTCTTGTTGCCTTTACTCAAAAAGATCCTTCCAAATAATATTCAGATTATTGATAGTGCTGAGGCGGTTGCCAAACAAACCCATAAAATCTTAAAAGAAAATCAGCTGCTGTGCCTAACCCAAGAAACTGGAAGTATTCAATATTTCAGTTCTGCTAAAAACTCAAGCTTACTAGGTTTTATTCCAAAAGAAGCAGAAGTACGCCCGCTTACTTCTGATCCGGCTTAAACCAACTGGAATACATCAAATAATTTTTGGCGATACGCTCAATTTCTCTTTTTTGTAACTCAGGATCTATGTCTTTAATCTTTCGAGCAGGAATTCCAGCATAAATTGTCCCTTCAGGAATATGGGTGTTTTGAGTAACAACACTCCCCGCGGCAATGATGCTATTGGATTCGACAATACAATTGTCCATGATGATGCTTCCCATACCAACCAACACCTTGTTTTTAAGTATACATCCGTGAACAATGGCATTGTGTCCAATTGAAACATCGTCACCGATCGTGGTAGCTGCCTTTTCATAGGTTGCATGTATGACGGCTCCATCTTGAATATTAACCCGATTTCCAACTCGAATAGCGTTTACATCGCCTCGAATGACAGCCTGATACCAGACCGAGCATTGATCTCCCATGATTAAATCTCCTATGAGGGTTGCATTTTCAGCAACAAAGCAGTCAGATCCCCACTGGGGAGTAAAACCGCGGACAGTTTTGATGAGCATGATTTTCTTTTAACCGAAGATACTACTTTCATAAAAATGAAATCCACTAAAACGTCTTGACAGATTGTAGTTTTGTGTATTTTTGTAAAAAATTTGCAATGACCACATATACCGTAACGCCTTCACAAACCCAAGACCAAACTGTTGCTCGATTTGAACTTTCACCAGCACTAGAGCTCGTTCAGGCGTCTAAATACAATAATATAGATGAAGCTAAAGATGCACCTTTGGTACAACAAATGTTCTACCTTCCTTTTGTAAAGTCAGTTGTTCTTAAAAAAGAAGCTTTAGAAATTGAGCGTTTCAATATTTTGGAGTGGAAGGATGTTTTGGAAGATGTGTCGCTAGAAATAGAAAACTATCTGAATAAAGGCGGCGTAGTTTTGAATGAAACGCAACCACTAAAGAAAGTACCAATTACAATTTATGCAGAGAGCACTCCAAACCCCGGAGTAATGAAGTTTGTTGCAAACAAAAAACTAGTAGAGCAAATTTTTGAATACAAAACCATAGACGAGACTACCCATGCGCCTTTAGCTCAAAAACTTTTCCATTTTCCTTTTGTAAAAGAAGTGTTTATGGACACCAATTATATTTCTATCACCAAATTTGATGTCGCAGAATGGGATGAAATTGTTCTTGAAATTCGCGAATTCCTTCGTTCCTACCTCGAAGAAGGTAATGAAATTTTGACAGCGGTTATAGAAGAAGTAAAAGCTGAAAACCCTCAAGAAGCTGCAGCTCCCTTGGATGATATTTCTCAACAAATTGTTGGCATCATCGAAGAATACATCAAACCAGCAGTTGCTGCAGATGGAGGTAACATCCTTTTCGATTCCTATAATACAGAAGACAAAAGTGTACATGTCATCCTTCAAGGAGCGTGTAGTGGCTGCCCTTCCTCTACTTTTACTTTAAAAAGTGGAATTGAGAACATGCTGAAAGAAATGCTTCCTGGAAAAGTATCTACGGTCAACGCTATCAATGGATAATTCCTTTGGAAGCGAAACAACATACCAATGCGCTAATCGAGGAGCTAAGCGCTTATCTTCTTCAACATGCACACAATCCTGTAAATTGGTTTCCGTGGACACAGTCTAACTTAGAGCAAGCACAGGGTGAAGGCAAACTGCTTTTAATCAGTATCGGATACGCATCTTGCCATTGGTGCCACGTCATGGAGCATGAATGCTTTGAAGACGAAGAAGTAGCCGCCTTGATGAATGCGAATTACATTAATATTAAAGTAGATCGCGAAGAACGTCCAGACGTGGATCAGGTCTATATGAATGCCTTACAATTGATCAGCGGTCAAGGAGGATGGCCACTCAATATGATTGCCCTTCCCGATGGAAGACCCATTTGGGGAGGAACTTATTTCCCAAAAGAGCGGTGGATGCAAGTCCTAACACAGATCAGTAAACTTGCTAGAGAAAAACCCGAAGAACTTATTCAATACGCTGACAATTTAGAAAAGGGATTGGCTCATTTTGAGGTTGATGAACCCTTGAAAGAAGGGTTGAATTTAGAAGAAATTGCTGCTGGCTTAGATCAGTTGGTTTCTAAAAAAGACGCTCAAAATGGTGGGCTTATCGGGGCTCCCAAATTCATGATGCCAACCTTACTTCGTTTCTTTCAACAAGGAGGTATTCTCTGTTCCAATAAAGATGCACGAGATCATTTTCATTTTTCGCTAGAACGAATGGCTCTGGGTGGTGTTTTCGATGCCGTACATGGTGGATTTTCACGTTATGCAGTCGATGCCGAATGGCATATTCCACATTTCGAAAAAATGGGTTACGACAACGGGCAATTGATTTCTTTATATGCCCAAGCCCATCGAGAAGAGCCAAAAGCGCTCTATCAGGAAACTATAGACAAAACCATTTCTTTTCTAAAAAAGGAGCTGTATACTCCCGAGGGTGGTTTTTATGCGGCACTTGATGCAGATAGCCTGAACGCAAATCAAAAACTAGTTGAGGGTGCTTTTTATGTTTGGACAAAAAATGAAATTCAAGAACTATTCCCAAAAGAATATCTTCAAGTAGCCGCCTATTACGCTATCAATGATGATGGATATTGGGAAGACGGCAACTATGTGTTGAGAAGAATGCAAACCGATGAGGTTTTCGCCAAACTGCACGGGCTGGAACTTTCTGAGCTAAAAGTAAAGGTGATTCGCTGGAATGTAACGCTTTTAAAAGAACGAAATAAGCGCGCACGTCCTCGATTAGATGATAAAATCATTTGTTCTTGGAATGCCATTCTTAGTTCCGGTTTTTTAGATGCTTATCGTAGTTTTGGGGATTCTGCTTACAAGGATCTTGCACTAAAAAACCTTGCTTTTATTGAAGCGAATTTTGTTGACGAAGAAGGAGAATTGAAGCGGATTTCGAAAAAAGGAGTCAACAAAATAGATGCTTTTTTAGAAGATTATGCAGCCGTTATAAAGTTGTATATCGATGCTTATGAAACTGTTTTTGATGAGCACTATATTCTTCAAGCAGAAAAAATAATGAACGTTTGCCAACGCTTATTTAAAGATAAAAACGGACCACTCTTTTATTTCAGTTCAAGTTCTGAGTTGGTTGTTCGCACCAAAGAAAAAACTGATAATGTAATTCCTTCTTCGAATGCTGTTATGGCAGAAAATTTGATTCGTCTTTCCAATCACTTGGTTAGGCCAGAATTGAAGTTACAAGCGGAAGCCATGGTGCTGGCATGTAAATCGGAAATAATATCCTATCCAAGAAGTTATAGCTATTGGCTTGCGGTTGGACTAAGGCTTCTAAAACCAGGTTACGAAGTAGTGGCTGTAGGGCCCAATGCTAAAAAGGATACAAAAAAACTACAACAATCTTTTACTGTTAATTGTAGTTGGGCAGCAGCAGAAACCTCTACTCTACCCTTATTTCGAAACAGAGTTTCTGAGGGTAAAACAAAATATTATTTGTGCAGAAACAATCAATGCGGTATTCCTCTAGAATCTCAAGATGAGGTGCAAAGGAGGTTACAAGAAACTGCTAACGCTTAGGCATATTCGTGTAAAAATCTTTGAGATAAAAAGGTTCAAAATAGGCAACATCTTCGGTGCTGTTGGCTTCAAATTTTGCAGTTACAAGTGCCACCATATTGCGAGCCGAAGGGAATTGAAGTTCCTCAACAAAAAGTGAGTTTGTAAGAGGAATCACATCCTTGCACTTTGTAGCTCCATTTCCGAAAAAAACCAAACGCCCTTGGCTTTGAAATTCTTGAAAAGAATCTGGGGTTACGATTACCGCCTCAGTTGCTTGAAGGACTTCTTTTTGAGCATTTAATACAAGTGCGTAAACTTCCATTCTTCGGGCATCAAACATTGGAATCAGAATATCGTCGTCTTGAGCGCTATAGGCAGCTGCGAGAACTTCTAAACTGTTTACAGCAATTAAAGGTAGGTCATTGGCATAGCACAAGCCTTTCGCAGAAGAAATGCCAATTCGCAGACCTGTGTAGGAACCTGGGCCCATACTAACAGCAACAGCAGACAATTGCTTGACTTCAATTTGAGCCTTATTCAAAAGTTGTTCGATAAATAAATGGAGGTAGTCACTATGACGAAAATCTGCTTCATTATTTTCAATACAATGCAGCAGATTTCCGTTTTGTGATAGTGCTACTGAACAATTCGTTGTAGCGGTTTCAAGATGTAACAAATAAGACATGCTACAAAATTAAGAAGAACTGGCTTCTAAATTTCAAGTTTTAGTCCAAAATAAAACTCGAGCACTTTAAGTTTAAATATATAATCATACTTGGCGCGTAATTCATCCGAAACAGATGTTTCATAGCGTTGTTTGATTTGAGTGAATTCGAACGAGTTCATGACCCCAGCATCAAATCGTTTGATTGCATCGTCGTAGGCGTCGTTTCGAGCAATAACCGTTTTTTGAGCAGCTTTATAAAAATTATATGCTCCCTTAGCATCATTATAGGCTTGGTTTACGGTAGTTTCTAAATTGAGTTTTTGTTGTTCGAATTGATTTTCGGAACGCATCAAGTTTACTTTGCTGCGCTTAACATTGTTTTTTGCAGCGAATCCATTCAAAATTGGAATACTCAATTGGACTCCAAAATTATGACCATCGTTCATTCTGAATTGAGTGCTCAAGGCTTGAGGCCCTATAACTCTAGTTTGTTCAATCGAACGAATAACTTCTTGTCCTGTAGTAGCAACAGTTCCAATAGGTACATCATCAAACACTCCTGTCCCAGTTAATCGGTCGCTATACGACAATCTTGTACTGTAACTATAAAATGCAGAGAGCGAGGGTTGAAGTCCTGTTTTAGCAATTTCAATATCAGCTTTCGATATCTCCAAATTGGTGATGGATAATTTTATATCGTTTCTGTGAGTCAATGCTTCCTCATAGATCGCTTTAGGCGTTTTTTCTAGAATTTGAGGAAATGGAATATCAAAAGTTTCAACGGCTATATCGAAGTTTTCGTAATCGGTAATCAAGAGCAATTGTGCTAAATTGATCTTTGTTAAACGCAGACTGTTTTCTGCCTGAATTACCGCTTGTTCTTGAGAAGCAATGGTAGCCTCTAATTCATAAACATCTCTAATAGTCAAAACACCT
>DLQQ01000077.1:39983-61530 GCA_002477625.1 Candidatus Arcticimaribacter sp. UBA7428 | reverse complement strand
GGTGTTTTGTGCTATATCCGCTAAATTATATTGCTGCGCAATAATAGCAAGGTTCGCTCGGTGTAAACGTTTAACATTCTGTAAACCGTTGTATATGTCAACACCCATATTGACTCCAAAAGAGGAAAACTGAGTCGTTACATCTTCTAAAAGACCGGTAGTAATGTTCTGGTTTAATCCAATGTTCCAAGAATGGCTTGTTTGAGCATTGATGTTTGGGAGAAAATTACCAAAAGCACTTTTCTTATCAATCTCTGCATTAGCAACATCCAACTCAGATTGTTTAATTGTAATGTTTTTTTCAAGGGCTAATTCCACACAGTCTTGTAGGGTGAGTGTTTGTCCCTTCGCATAGAGTGAAGAGCAAAGAACAGCTACTACTGTTATGTATTTTAATGTCGTATATCTCATAATAAAGTAGGAATTATGCTTAGTTATCTTCAGATGATTCATCTTCATCTTCCTTTTTTTCTTCTTCCGTTTTGTTCCAAACTTTGATCTTATCTTCAAGGGTTATACCCGAAAGAACCTCTACGTTAATTCCATCAGAAATTCCCGTTTTAATGTCCTTACGTTCAAATTCTTGATCTTTAATTAGAACTTCAACATAAGGCTCTTCGGTTTTTTTGTCAAACTGCAATAAGGCTTCTGAAATTGCAAGAATACTGTCTTTACGTTCCAAAACCAAAGAAGCATTGGCACTGTAACCCGCGCGGACAAAAAAGTCATCGTCTAAGTATACATCTCCTTCAATTTTAAACTGAACAGCTCCTTGTTCTTCGTTTCCTTTAGGGGCGATGAACTTCAATTTAGCTTCAAATTCTTTGTCTTGAATAGCTCCTAAATTAACTGAAAGGGGCATTCCGATTTTCAACTTTCCAACTTCAGCTTCATCAACTTTCCCTTCAAAAATCATTTTACTCAAGTCTGCTATGATAGCAATTGTAGTTCCGTTGTTAAACGTATTACTCTCCACTACTTGATCTCCTTCTTTAATAGGCATTTCAAGAACCGTCCCAGAAACAGTAGCACGAATATTGGTGTTTGCTGTAGCTGAGCCTCCTGCAGAACCTAGTTTGATGATCTGTAAATCGCTATCAGCGTTTGCAACATCTTGTTTTGCTCTACTGTAGTTCAATTCTGCATTTTGAAAATCTTGTTGAGAAATGATTTCTTTTTCAAAAAGACCTTTGTTTCTGTTGAATTCGATCTTAGCATTCTCCATCAGGATCTTGGTGTTTGCCAAACGACCTTTTGCACTATTGAGTGATTGTTCGTTAGGAACAACCTTAACTTTAGCGAGTAGGTCACCCGTTTTTACATTGTCACCTTCTTCAACATAAAGCGTTTGGATGATTCCAGAAATTTGAGGTTTAATCTCAACTTCATCTTCAGGAATTACTTTTCCGGTAGCAACTGATTTCATCTCAATAGATGTTATTAGTGCAGTCTCCGTATCGTACTGAACCGCGGGCTTACTATTCGATTTAATAAAGAAAACAGCCGCATAAAGAACTCCAAACAAAATGGCTGCTATTAACATATATTTAAATACTTTTTTCATGGGAAATGGTTTATTATTTATATCTAGGTGTTATTATTCTTCTCTTAGGGCGTCAATAGGTTTTATACTAACGGCACGTTGTGCTGGGATCAGTCCGATTAAAGTTCCTAAGGTAACCATGATTGCCAAGGCTCCTAGAACAAAAGATATCGGGACTGTAGGGTTGGTATAAGGAAAATCGGTCATGTTTGCAGTTGCTGCATCAATTCCAGATAAGACAAAAGCTCCAAGGATAATCCCAAAAACTCCTGCAACAAAGGTTAGAAATACTGATTCTAAAATAATTTGAATGCGAACTTCAGCTGGTGTAGCTCCCAATGCGCGGCGAATACCCAGTTCTTTGGTTCGTTCTTTTACGGATATCAATAAAATATTACCAATTCCAATTACTCCAGCAATAATAGTTGCTATGCCTACAATAAGAGATAAAAAAGTCATCCCTTGAGAAAAGCCCATGATTCTACCAAAAAGCTCTCCCAGATTGAATGAGCCAAAAGCACGTTCATCTTTTGGAGACACACGATGTATCCGTTTAAGAGTTTGCTTAACTTGCTCTTCTACAGAAACTATATCAGCGTCGTCGAAGGCTGCAATTGTAAACCAACCCACATTATCTCCTGAATTATATAGTTTTTTATATGTTGAAAAAGGGATAAAGACATCTCCATCAGTTTCAAAGCCACCACCCTCAATATATTTGTGAACACCGATGACTTTAAAATAAATATCATCAACACGAATATACTGCCCAATAGCTTGTTCGTCTTCATCAAACAATTCCTTTTGAGTTCGTTCTCCGATTACACATACTTTTCGTTCTTCATCGATATCAGCCTGATTTACAAATCGTCCACCATCGTAAATTTTCTTAGAAAAAATTTTAGTGTATTCAGGGAAATCGCCATAAACCGTGTAGGTTCCGGACTTAGATCCACGAACCATTTGGGAACCACCTCCACCATCAAATACACCTTTGGCATTCCTTGGAGCAATAAACTCAATAGCTGGAATGTTATTCTTTAGGGTTTGTACGTCTTGGATTTTGAGCTGAGGATTTCTTCCCGTCTTAAATCCCTCGTAAGGAATGCTTGTGCTTTGTGCCCATACAAGTAAGGAATTCATTGCAACTCTTTCGAATTGTCTCTCAAAACCATTGTCCAAACCCTTGGCTGCACCCGAAAGGGCTATGTATATAAAAATACCCCACAATACTCCAATCACAGTAATTATAGTCCGAACTTTATTTTTCTGGATAGAACCAAAAATTTCTTGCCAGGTATCACGATCAAATATTATTTTAAAACTATTCATCTCTTAGTGCAACTATGGGTTTAATTCGTGCAGCTCGTTTAGCTGGAATATATCCTGCAATACCGCCAAAAATAATTAATATTAGCATAGCAAATAATGCAGTAGAGGTGTCTATGTATGGATTTTTTATGAAATAGTCTTTAAGGATTACGCCAATAGACTTCAGAACAAAAACTCCAATTAGCATTCCTATGATTCCTGAAAGTGTAGTAATGAAAATAGACTCTTGAAGAATCATTTGGATTACAGATTTTGGCGTAGCGCCTAATGCTTTTCTAATTCCCAATTCTTTAGTCCGTTCTTTTACAACAAAGACCATGATGTTTGAAATTCCAATGATACCTGCAATCAAGGTACCCAGGCCCACAAAAGTTACAATAAGTTGAAGTATGTTTGCAAATTGTTGGTTTTGTTTTAGCTGATCAGCTCTATTTCTAATGCGAATTCCGTTAGGATCTTTTGGCGCAATTGACTTTTTCTTCTTAAAAAATTCACGCAACTTACGTTCAAAAACTAAAGATCCTGAATGGCCTATTTGGGGCTTAAAAGCAAGGATAATTTGATCTACTTTATCGTTACTTTTTTCAAGTAATTGTCTCGTTGTATAGGGAATGTAGATATAGCGCTCTTCCCGGTCACCTCCATCATCTTGGAAGACTCCAATCACTTTAAAAACACTATTTCCAATATCAATAAATTTTCCTAAAGGATTTTCTTGTTTGAACAAATCTCGAGCAACCAAGCGTCCAATAACGGCGTATTTTGATTTGTTCGCAATATCACTTTCGTTGATATAACGTCCCTTCATTAAAATTGTTTTTTCAGCAAACTGATGAGCTGGGCCAACTCCTCGGGTAGAATAGTTATCAAACTCGTTTTTATATTTAACAACTGCTGTTCTAGAAATTCTAGGGGTAATATACTCTAAGAAGAAAGGAAACTGTTCTTTAATATCTGTGATATCATCGTTCTTAAATTCGATCTTACGGTTAGATTTAAACCCATCATAAGGAATAGAAGTTTTACCTGGAGAGAAAGAAATAGTATTGGTTGCATCATCCAAGAAAAACTCTTGAAATGTATTTTTAAGCCCATTGCCAAAGCCAAATAGGATTATAAAGATAAAAATCCCTAAAGCAACAGTAAAACCTGAAAGAAAGGTTCTTAGTTTATTCTTTCGAATAGTTTCGAATATTTCTTGCCAACGATCTCTATTAAACATAATCAGCTGCTAAAACTTGGTTTACTTTAATATCTTCTACTATGACGCCATCTTTGAGTTTTACAATGCGCTTACACATTTTTGCAATATCCTCTTCGTGAGTAACCACTAAGATGGTGTTTCCTTCTTGATTTATTTTTTGGATCAAGTCCATTACTTCATACGAAGTTTTAGTATCTAAAGCTCCAGTAGGCTCATCTGCCAAGAGTACCTTGGGACGTGACGCCATAGCGCGTGCAATTGCAACCCGTTGTTTTTGACCTCCAGAAAGCTCACTAGGCAGGTGTGTAGACCAATCTGCCAAGCCTACCATGGTAAGGTATTTAATAGCTTGTTCTTGTCGTTCCTTGCGGCCTACTCCTTGGTAGTACAAAGGAAGGGAAACGTTTTCTGCGGCTGTTTTGTAATTAATCAAATTAAACGATTGAAAAACAAATCCTAAGAATTTATTACGGTATTTAGCTGCTTTAGTCTCATCCAAGTCTTTAATCAGAACATCGTCGAGGGTATAAGAACCTTCATCAAGAACATCTAACATACCCAGTATGTTTAGGAGGGTGGATTTTCCAGATCCCGAAGAACCCATTATCGCCACTAATTCGCCTTTTTCAACTGCAAAGTCAATGCCTTTGAGTACGTGAAGCGAAGAGCTTCCCATTTTATATGACTTATGAAGGTTTTTTATTTGTATCATGAAATTTGGAATAAATGTCTTTTAGAAATGAATCTTGCTTATAAGACGTTTAAAAAAGTAAAAAGTTACATTAATGTAACACATTATTTTTTAAGCATTCGAAATACAGCGACTCCAACTGCTCCAACCAAGACGTAAGGAATGGCCATTAGGTATACAATCCCGTTGTTTATTCCTTTGGCGGTTTGCTGTCCTTCTTCCGATTCAAGAACTGCTCTACACATAGCACATTGCGCCTCTACATCTTCAGAACCTAAGATAAAAAGAGCTAATGTAAGGAGTATTGTTTTTTTCATTTAGAAGCAATTAAACGTAATATGGAGAGATCATATAATAAACAATCACCCCAGTAACGGTTACATATAGCCAAATAGGAAATGTAATTCTAGCTATTTTTCTGTGCTCTGTGAATTGTTGAGAAATTCCACGAACAAATGTGATCAAAACCAAGGGTATGATTATAATCGATAACAAAATATGTGAAATCAGGATGGTGTAATACACTATTTTTACAACACCTTCTCCTCCAAAAGGGGTAGGATCAGATGTAAGGTGATAAGCAACATACATAACCAAAAAGGCTAATGAAAGACCAATCGCCGTTTTCATCAATTGCTCATGCAAATTAATTTTACGGTTTTTAATTGCCCATAGCGCTACTAATAATATGATTGCCGTATAGCCATTGACTGCTGCGTAGATTGGAGGAAGAAATGATAGTGATTGAACATTCTCTAATCGAATTCGAAAAAGAAAAGCGACTACAACGGGAATAGCTATTGACACTACAATGATCCAGTTTTTATACTTTAGGGTAGATTTACTTGCATTCATAATAATTAATATTCGTTAAGTAAAAGATCTATATCTTCTAGAAGCATATCTACTCCTTGTTCTTCTACATATTCTTGGTCTAATCCAGAATAATAGACAATTGGGTTTCCATAATCGTCTTGTCGAGACCGAATAAAGCCCTTTTTGTCGATTAATGCAAAATAGCCCTGATGTTCAAATCCTCCAGCGACTGCAGGGTTTATTTCGGCAAATATATTGAATCCTTTGTTTGCCAAATCATATACGCTGGATTTTGGTCCTGTCAGGAAATTCCAGGAAACTTCTGAACCAACATAACTTTCGGCATACTTTTTTAATACAGACGGCGTATCGTGATCTGGATCTATGGTGAAGGAAGCAATTCCAAAATTCTCTTGATTCCCAAAGGCATCATGTAAGATTTTCATATTTTTATTCATGATCGGACAAATGGACGGACAGGTTGTAAAAAAGAATTCAGCAACGTAAACCTTTCCTAAATAATCCTCATTAGAAACGTAGATGCTATCTTGATTAAGGAATAAAAACTCAGGCACTTTCTTCGATTCTCCATTGATCTTAATGAAATCTAAAGCTTTAAAGCCCGGCTTTATGGAGCGGCTACTATCGACGGTTGCATTGTTTGTGAGTCGATCAATGATTTTAGGGACAACAATGATTGCAAATACGAGTATGATGATTGCAAGTCCGATGTAAGAAGATTTCTTCATGTGTAAATGTAGTTATTATCCGCCTAATTGTTAACACACTAGAATAACTCTAGTTTACTTTTTCCTGTTGACATTGTTTTTTTTAAGGGCTAAACGATATTCTGCAAGGATGACTTTCACATCATCAGTCATTTTATTATTCAGTGAAGCAACAGACGAAGCATCGTACCCGAAAAGGGTTCCTACATCTTCATCGTCGTCACGTCCACGTAAGTTAGCTTCTCTGTCGACGATAAAAACAGTTGAGGTACTTTCTTCAGGAGATAGATTGATATCACTTTTAAGACTCGAAAATAGGGTCTTAATTTGTTCAGCAGTACCAAAAATAAAGTTCCACTTCACCATGTCGGTTCCGACTCCTTCTTCTAATTCTGAGATAACCTTCGCAATTTCTTCTTGATATCCGTCTTCAACAGCAACTACGAATTGAAAATCTTTGAATTCATAAAAGCGTTTGTATATCTTCTGATTTAAGTTGAAAGCATCGCTCTTTTTACTCTCAAGATCATTCCCCCAAAAACCGATTACGGTAATGCGGTCTTGAAATTGAACAGGATCACCACGGAGGGTTTTCCAAGAATTTATTTCAGGAAGGTTCTTGGTAAGTATCGGTAGCTTTGCAAAATTATTGATGCCCGAAGCAAAAAACAAATAAATAACGATTGGAAATACAAAGAGTATTCCGAGTACGACATACTTTTTAAATGCGTTATTATTCATTTTTTATTTTAGAAATTCCAACTAACAAAACCGGTACGCATAACCTCAAAAATATAATCTGCTTCTAACAAAAGGATGAAGCATAGATAAGGAATAAGTACAACTAAAGGCAATACAATGGATCCTTTTAGGCCGCCCTTTTCATCTCGAATGTGCATAAAATCCCAAGCGATATAGTAGGCTTTGACAATTGTTAGAATGATGAAAATCCAGTTTAATGTTTTCATCCCTAAAAACATTCCCATAAGGCTTTCAGGTTTTACAATACCCAGTATAACCTCGACCGTTGTAACGATGGATAGGAAAATCAAAACACCCCAGATTTTCTGAACGTTTGATTTGAATTTTAATAATCCTCTGAAGATGGCTAAGTTTTCTGTATCGTGTGCCATGATGTATATTTTATAATTAATTAAACTAAATAGAAGAACGTGAATACAAATACCCAAACTAAATCTACAAAGTGCCAGTATAGTCCAACTTTTTCAACCATTTCATAGTGCCCTCTTTTTTCATAAGTCCCCATGATCACATTAAAGAAAATAATGATGTTGATGACAACTCCCGAGAGGACGTGAAATCCGTGAAATCCGGTAATGAAGAAAAAGAAATCGGCAAACAAACGGTTTCCGTATTCATTGTGAACGAGGTTTGCTCCTTCAACAACATTGACTGCTTCCTTTATTTTCAATAAAGATTCTTCTCTCGAAAGAATAATCTTATGACCCGTTTCATCTATTTTTTCACTTTTAACGACCAAACTTTCATTGGCAACAAATCCCGCTGCTACTTCTTCTAGGCTATAACTTGGCAATGAAGATTCTCCAATGAACCAAATCCCGTTACTATCTTGGTGCGTATCTCTAGGTGAGTCGATATTCGAAGCAAAAGCTTCTAAAGCAACACGCTTCCCTGTTTCAGCGTCCATAAACTGAAGGATTTGACCGCCTTTAGTTTCAAGAGCTCCGTATTCACCTTTGATGAAGTTTTTCCATTCCCAAGCTTGTGATCCAACGAATATTGCTCCACCAATGATTGTGAGTAGCATATAAAAGGTCACTTTCGCTTTGTTCATGTGGTGCCCTGCATCTACTGCCAATACCATCGTTACGGATGAGAAAATCAAGACAAAAGTCATTAAAGCTACGTAATACATTGGAGCATCAACTCCATGTAAAAATGGGAAGTGAGTAAATACTTCATCGGCAATTGGCCAAGAATCGATGTTTTTAAATCTAGAAAAACCATAGGCTACTAAGAAGCCTGTAAAAGTTAAAGCATCAGAAACGATGAAAAACCACATCATCAATTTCCCATAACTCGCTTTTAGAGGTTTATTACCTCCACCCCAAACATTGGTTTCGTCTATTGTATTGTTTGCTGTAACTTCCATATAAAAGTGTCAAATTTTAATTTTACAAAAATAGTATTTTTTTTAACTATACACACTCACGAAAACGTATAAATAAAGCCATAAAAAATCGAGAAAATGCCAAAACAACTCCGCTAATTCATAGCCCAATTTATCCTTTGGTGTATATGCATTGGTATAGGTTTGAAAAAGAACAACCAACAGAACAATCAATCCTCCAAAAACATGGGCAAGATGGAGGAGAACAAGAACATAAAGAAACGAGGTTGTGATTGAACTTGCTGCTCCAGTAAAGTAATAGCCTTGTTCTATGATTTGTGAAAATCCTGTGAACTGAAAATAAACAAACAACAGTGTCAGACCTAGTGTTGCCCAAAGAAAGGTTTTTTGTAATAAAACATTTCCCTGATTCAAAGCCTTTTTACCTAGGAAAAAGGTAATACTGCTCAGAAAAATAAGAACCGTGCTGTACAAAAATACTGTTGGTAATTCAAAGGAGGTCAGCCAGTCAGCTCGACTACTACTCACTACATAAGCACTGGTCAAACCTGCGAAAGTCATCGTCATACTAATCATCCCAAACCAGAGCATCATTTTTTTTGCTCGAGCATTCTTTTCTACTGCTGTTTTTTCCATTTTAAGCGATCATTTTATCAATAACATATATAATTTGTACCAGTGTGATATAGCCTACACTAGAAAACATCAATTTTCTTGCTGCTTCATTTGTTTTCTCAATCATCAATTGGAGTGCAAAATAGAGCATAATTAGACCCAGAATTCCCACTACAACCGCTCCAATAATACTTAAATTGAAACTCCCCGTATAGGCAGTCGCTGGAAGCAAAGAGATTACAAGCATCCAAAGGGTATAAAACACAATTTGAAAAGCAGTAGCATTGTCTGGATGTCCAGAGGGAAGCATCTTAAAGCCTGCGCGTTTATAATCATCATCTAGCATCCATCCAATAGCCCAAAAGTGAGGGAATTGCCAAAAAAATTGTATCATAAACAATACCCCAGGTTCGATTCCAAAATGATTTGAATAGGCAACCCATCCAAGCATAAAGGGGATGGCCCCGGGAAAAGCCCCTACAAAAACTGCCAAAGGAGTTCTTGTCTTGAGTGGCGTATACACACAAACATATAAGAAGATTGAAATTCCGCCAAACAAGGCTGTACGCGTGTTGATGGTATACAAAACCAATAAGCCCAAAACGGTTAGAATAAGAGCAATCGACATAGCGGACTGAACCGACATTCTCCCTGAAGGCAATGGCCTGTTTTCGGTTCGATCCATCAATGCATCGAGGTCTTTTTCTAAGACTTGATTGAACGCATTCGATGCACCTACCATAAAATATCCACCAAAGGCTAATAGAATGACATCGATAAGAACAGGAGTATCCGCAGCCAAAAAATAACCTGCTACAGAAGAAAAAACGACGCTTACCGCTAGGCGCACTTTTGTCAACTGCTTAAAGTCGTCCATGAAGAGCGAAAAAGCAGACTCTTTTGGGGTTTGTAAACGAATTTTTTCTACATCCATAATCTTGGGCAAAGATAATGTACAATCCCCTATTTACCATAGAAACGGAAACCTAAATTATTAGGCACAAAAAAGCCCGAAGTTTCCTTCGGGCTTTGGTAAACAAAGGGCGTTGTTTTAGTTTAATCTAAATATAATTGAAATAATGAAAGGAACACGTACCGAACGCCCTCTTTGTTTTCCGGGTATCATTTTTGGAAGTTTGTTAATGATACGAATTGCTTCTTTTTCTAAATTTCTATCCAGTGACTTTAGTACTTCTATATTCGTAATACTTCCGTCCCTTTCAATCACAAAACGCATATACACCTTCCCTTGGATTCCCATCTACTGTGCAATTTCAGGATATCGAACAGTTTTATTGATGTGTGCAAAAATCATTTTTTGAAAACATTCTTTTTGTTCGGACTTTGTTACATCTTCGCAACCAGAGAAAATTGGCACCTCTTCGATGATAGCAAAAGGAACGTCTACATCGTCAAAATCGTCTTCTACTTCAATCTCAACAATCTCTTCTTGATCTGTTTCAGTAGATTCTATCACCGTTTCTTCAACCTCTTCTTCTTCCTCAACAATCTCAATTACTTCAGGAGCTGGCGGCGATGGTGGAGGCGGTGGTGGTGTTTTCAGTTGTTCAGTGATTGGCACTTCTTCGTCGTCTTCGTCATCAATGTTGAGCGCTTGGTAGTCGAAAACTGATTTCTCATACGTCTTCCATTCGATGGATTGCCAGGTGAAGAAAAGAACGAAGGTGAGGCCAATTGCGAAATAAAGGCTGCTGTCTTTGGTTAAGTCTGCTTTTGGGTTTTATTTTGAGTTTCATGATGCAGGGATTTAGGTGATATACTACTAATCAAACAGCTACCATGCCATGAGATGCCGAACACTAAAAACAAAAAGCCCGAAGTTTCCTTCGGGCTTTGGTAAACAACGGGTGTTGTTTTAGTTTAATCTAAATGTAATTGGAATACTGAAAGGAACACGTACCGGACGCCCTCTTTGTTTTCCAGGTATCATTTTTGGAAGCTTCGAAATGATTCGAGCAGCTTCTTTTTCTAAGTTTTTATCGGGACCACGCATTCTTACGTTCGTAATGTTCCCATCTTTTGAAATGATAAAATTCACATAAACTCTTCCTTGAATTCCCATCTCTTGAGCAATTTCAGGGTAACGGAAATTTTTACGGATGTGCTTATTCATCTTATCTTGAAAACACGCTCTTCTTTCTGATTTGGCTACACGCTCACAACCAGGAAACAAGGGTACATCTTCAATAACTGCAAAAGGAACGTCTACATCGTCAAAATCATCTTCTACTTCAATATCTTCAACCTCAACAATCTCTTCTTGATCTGTTTCAGTAGATTCTATCACCGTTTCTTCAACCTCTTCTTCGTCCTCAACAATCTCAATTACTTCAGGAGCTGGTGGCGGTGGAGGAGGCGGTGGCGGTGTTTTCAGTTGTTCAGTGATTGGCACTTCTTCGTCGTCTTCATCATCAACGTTAAGCGCTTGATAGTCGAAAGCTGATTTTTCGTACGTCTTCCATTCGATCGCTTGCCACGAGAACAAGAGAACCAGGGCAAGACCTATAGCGAAATATAAGCTGCTGTTTTTGGTTAAGTCAGCTTTAGGATTTTTTTTGAGTTGCATAGAACTTTATTTAGATAGCTAATTTATAAAAATACGGCATTTGACAATAACTTTTTAACTCTTTTTGACAAAAAAAGAAAGAAAACAATCCCTAGAGTGTTCGCTAACAAATCATAGACTTCAAAACTTCGATAGGATAATAGACTTCCTTGAAAGATTTCGAGCAGTAAACCCAATGAAAATCCACTTATTATTGTCCACTTCCTTGCTGTTTCCAACTTCCAATCCAAATTCAATGCCACAAATACACTCATTGCAAAACAAAAATAGGCAAATGCGTGTGCTGCTTTATCAATTTCGAAATCAGGAATTTCTTTTAGGGCAACTGAGGGAACCGTAGAAAGAAAAATGATAAAAACTCCAATACTATAGGCAACAATGGAGAACAGATATCTAGGCACCAATCAATTCTTTGTATGCTGCCGCTTCCAAAAGTTCACTAGCTTCTGCTGGGTTGTCCAATTTAATTTTGATCATCCACCCTTTACCGTAAGGATCTTCGTTTACCATTTCTGGCTCGTCTTCTAGTGATTCATTGAATTCGATAATAGTACCAGAAAGAGGCATAAAAAGATCGGAAACGGTTTTTACAGCCTCTACTGTGCCAAAAACCTCTGTGATTCCTATTTGTTCATCTAGGGTTTCTACTTCTACATATACAATGTCACCCAATTCACTTTGAGCAAAATCGGTAATGCCAACCGTTGCAATTCCATCTTCAATAGAAATCCATTCGTGGTCTTTGGTGTAGTGTAACGTATCGGGTGTATTCATTTATTCTTTGTTTAAAAAAACAAATATAGCAGATTCTCCCGATCAATTACCAAAATTATATCGAATGCTTATCCCGGATCGAATTGAGGTTTGTGGAAAAGCAGAGGAAATTGCAAATTCCGAGAAATTATGATCGTAAAAGAACTGACTTGTTAGGTTTCTTGACAAAGCGTAATCGGCAGTTAATTTGATAGACCACAGGGTCTGTCCTGCGGTTACTTGATTGTCGTTTATTTCCAAGTTTCTCAAAACAGTGATGTTGTTTCTGTACGATAAATCTGCTTTTATATTCAAATCTCCTTTCAATGTTTTTCTTCTGCCACCAATTCGAGTATTAAAGCGCAAATCTTTGAGGCGATACCCCATTCCAACAATATATTCTTGCCCACTTGATTCGGTCAATAAATTATTATCTAAACTTAAAGAAAGAGCGCGGTCTGTTTTGAGTTCTGCTAAAAACTTAAACGAGTTTTTCAATTCTAAATCAATCCGAATAAGGGGGTTGAACTGCTCTACTAAATTCAGATTAGAAAATAGGGTTGAGGGAATAAAATTTCCACCATCATCTACTTGGTCGGGAATCGAAGGATCATAGTCTAAATTCGTTTGAAAATTATTGATTGTATAACTCGAACGGTAGGCATGTGTGAGAGAAAATCGATTGAATATTTTCTTTAGAGATTTAATATTCATCAAACCTGTATATTTCAAATTCCAGTTGGGTAAAGGTGTTTTCTTAATCGGATCTAAGGATATCTGTTCTGCAGAAGATCCAGAATAGGCTGCTAGAAAAGCAGGAATAACAACCGATTGGCTCGATTTCCCATAACCTCTCGGAAAGCCCTCTTCGTCTACATCGGTAAGTGGAATTCCTGCTGCTGACGCTAAACGCTGCGCCACAACCAGACGGTGTTTTCTGAATTTTTCAAAATTGGGATTAAAAGAACCTGAAGGCTTGTTGAAGGCTGTTCTAATGAGTAAGGTCGACATCCCAAAGTTTCCATAGCTGTTTGGATTTAAAGGGACATAGGAGCCATCTACAACAGAGAAGTTTTCAGATAAGTTTTCAGAAAAATTTCGTTCAGCAGTTAAATCGATCAACAAGCCTTTTCCAAAATCCAATTGCCCTGTTATTTTTAATTGATTGTTGTGGACCTGCGTAAATTGCTGATTGAAATCTGGATAATCGGTCAACCAACCATTTCGGGCTACTTCATAGCGAATGTCGGCCTGACTTCCAAAGGTAAACGCTGCTGTCGGCTGTAAAGTTCCACCAAAGCCGAGAGTCGGTAAATAGCCTGGTAATACCTTACCGTTGTTTTCGCTATACGTAAACTGTACCCGCTTCATTATCGAAAGCACATCCGCTACCGAGCGTAGTACTTTCTTATTCTTCTTCTTTTTAGGCTTTTTCTTTCCCTCTGGGGCATTGGGATCGGTTTCTTTTTTAGAAAGAATTTGTCTTATGCTTTTTTGATTCTTTTGAATTCCAAAGATTCTATAAATTCGATCCATGGAGATCGAACCGTTTAGGGTTTGTGTATTGGCATTTTGAACTGTATTAACAATGCCCAAAACATTACCGTCTAGATCTTCAACATCAGCCAAGACATCTGACCCACGTTGCCAACTAAAATCGCCGGTATAGCTATAATTCGCATCAATAAAACTCAAAAACGGAATGTACTTGAACGGTAGTTTATAGTTCAAGGTTAAGGCTTGGAAATGCCTGTTGGGATCTCCAACATCCCAAAGACCATCCCAGATATTCTTGCTTTTATCTACAGTAGTAGCGCCTTCATTATTTTCTTGATAATAGTTTCGGACTATATTATTACTCGAAGCAGTAAAATTCATTTTCAAGGATCGGGTAATGTTGTGGTTGATGCTGTAGGTCCAATCGAATAAAAAGTTCCGCTGTTGCAAATCCGGTAGAGCGAGCTGTTGCGAACTGTCTACTCCTTCCGTATACACTTCTCTAAACTGCTGGCTATTGAACAAGCGATCGATTTTAGAGCTGATCGCTATGTTGTTCGGTACTAGATTGAAGTTTATTTCTCGAAGCCACTGCCAGTATTTTTTTCGATTGAGGGCTTTGATCTTTTTAAAAGGAGTGATCTCTACAGGAGAGAAACCATAATTGTAATTTGCCGAAAGGGCAACCGTTTTATTGGACTGGTTTTGAATTTCATAATCCCGGTGAGAAAACTCATTATAGGCGTAAGAAAAATCAAGGTTTTCTAGATTATAAAAACGAGCCTTGGCGGCACCACCATTCTTCCGAACTCCAATAAGGCTGATGCTTTTTCTTTCGGTATAATCAATTGCTTGATTTCTTATGGTATCGCGCTGGGACTTACTCGTAGCTGTTGCCAAACGATCTTTTAGACGTAAGTCTTGATAAAAAGGGTCGTATTCGGGAGTGATTTGTGTTGCCCCTACATTGTAGTTTAATGGAATTTGTACGCCCCATTTCTTAGGTAACAATTGTCCTACATTGACATTCGTTACAAAATCGTATTGTGCTAGGTCTTCTCTACTCCGTTCATTTGGCGACTGTTCAATAGATCCAAAACCAATAGTAGACATACGTCCTGAAGCGCTTATTGTTGCAAAATCAGCTAGGTTAGCATCGAGCGCCCCAATAGCAGCCCATCCACCTTGGCTATCAATTCCAGCAATCCGCAATTCGTTAAACCAGACTTCACCACACAGCACATCGCCTATGGTTTGAGAAGGGTTTTTAACACCAATCATCATGGTCTTTATTGATCCCAATGAAGGATTTCCTCGTACCGAAAACTTATATCTTTTATCCCCAGGAAGAGAACTAATTGGAGTAAACTCATCAATAACATTTAGATCTTCATCATAATAAATTGCGCCATTAGAAATCTTTCCAATACTTGCCGCCTTGAGTTTTGATAATATTTCAATCGGAACGTCAATAGAATTGAAGTCGGGTTGCCAAACCTCTTGCGCGCTTAATTTATTGGAGGCACCTTCCATAATAGAAGATGGTTTCAGCGGTACTTCAATTTGATAGTAATTGTCTTTGTAATCTGTACCAATTCGAATAAAGGCAACCATGCGCTTGTCGTATTCGTCTTGTGTTCCTTCGCCAGGCAATGGAGTTTGACCTTGCACAGATTCTGCATGCAAGAACATTTTCAGTTTCTTATATTGTCTTAAATCAACTTCAACGCTTTTGTAGATCCCACGAGAATCCATCGGTTGTAAATCACAAATTCGAAAGGAGAGCGATTGTTCGTTTTGTCGAACAATGGTGTTGTTGTTGTTGATTTGTTCTCGTTGTATCTCGGGGGGTAAAACATAATTAATGGGAACCCTGTTTTCGTTCTCTAGAACATTAACTGTACTAATATCCACTGTGGTATTTGCATTAGCCACTACCGTTTCATTCAATGATTGGTTGTAACGTCTCCAGTCGCCACGAACCAAGTCTAGAGTCCCAAACCTAAACACTACAGGCGTTTCAAATTCACTTAAAACCATTCGCATAAAGCGAATCGAACGTAAATCTTCAATTCCATTGATGTTGTCGAAGTAGGTGTTGAAACTTGTTCCTTGATAGTAACGTTTATCTATGGGTACTTTAAACTGAATCCATCGAGAAGTAAGTTGTTGTCCATTGGGAAGATCAACAGTTACATTTTCACGAACATCGGTAATAAAAGGATGATTCCCAACCGTCATGTTTTTTGAAATTGGAACACGATATTCAAAGTAGCTGTCAATCGTATTCATGGTTTGATCGCGGTTGATGTCTTCGGTATCGGGCTCTGCAGTACTCCCTCGATTGGTGTCTGAAAAAGCAATGGGTGAGTTTCCTTCCGTTCCATTGTAGTTTTTATAACGATCCACGATTCCTCCCGAAGCCTGAACAAAATACTCGTAATTATCTCCAGCAGGGTCGTCAATTGGTCCGTTTGGATAAACTAAACGTTCTTCGGCATCATTCAAGCCGTCAAAACCGACATCTTGTAACAAGCGGTCTTCTTCAATCGTATTAAACGCATAGAGTAAGGATTGAGCTGCAGGTGTTTTTCCCCAATTACTTTCATTGGTTGCAGCAGGTTCAGATCCCGGTAAGCCATTTTCATATTGTTTACGACCATCTTTTAGAACATCTTCAGAAATATTGCCCAGATGAAAAACCAAGGATCCAAGATCTTGATCAGGGGTTTCTAATTCTGTAAAAGTATCCAGCAACCAAAATTCTATAAACTCTACATTGGATTGTTCAAAGTTTGTGGCATTAATCGAACGCATGACACCCCCCCAATTCTTATTGGGATTTGCAAGAAAGGTGTTCATTTCTTGATTATTGTAAGGTCCTTTTTCTTGAGGAAAATAAGCTAAGTCTAGTGTGGGCTGAAAAGTCGATTGTCCTTGAACTAAGTCTTGTTCTGGGAAAATTTCATTGATAAAAATACGACGTGTAGTATTCAACGAGATATCATCATTTCCGATTCCCTGTGGACGAGACTGTGAGGTGTAAAAAATCGGATCGACACTATACCAAGCAAGTTTAGCACGGTTGTGACCCGCTGACAAATCATCTACTCCTGCATCTGAACCTTCAAATCCTTCAGAGGGAACACTCGCAAGACTCCATGCAAAAAACCCTTTAACATCAACGTTGGTTTGAGCGCCTTCAAAATCGTCTAAATAAACATTAGTTTCTCCTTCCAGCTGGGTGTTTCTGGGATCTCCAGCGATAAAGGTGGCTACTTCTCCGCGAAACGAAATCCGTGAAGGAGCAGTTGTTTCAATATTTGGAAGTTTATTGACCAATCGGGTTAAGAAAGGAAGTTCTGTTGAGAAATTAGTATTAATCCCCATCATGGTATTGTTTACGGGCTCTGTCCCATAATTCGCTTTTTGAGTCAATGGGTTTTCACTTAAATTGATCAAGGTTCCACCAATCACAAAGTTGTTGTTGAATTGGTGTACAATATCAAAACCTGAAAAGCGCTTGTTTTGTTGCCCAAAAAAAGAATTGTTTTCAACTGAAATCTGAATGGGGACATTGGAAGCTTCTAGGGCTGGATCTAAAATTTTTACTCGTCCGATTTGGTAGTTTACGGTATAGTCTAAACCTTCTTGCAAAACCCGACCTCCAGCAGTTACGGTAACTGACCCTCTTGGAACATTAAAAGCCCCAATAGCAATTCCATCTCCTCCAGCTGATTTGTAGCGTCCTTTGATTTGATACTTATTCTGTTCTGAAGTCTCTAGAGCTGCGGCCTGTGTAAGCGCATACATGTCCCGAAATACATACTTTGCTTGATTGGTATTATAGGTCAGTTCATTTTCATATTGCTCGTTAGACGCATCTGGATTATCCAAAAGTTTGAAGATGGTTTCTCCAAAAGGTTCAATCGTTGGAAAAATAATTCTTCCATATTGTGGATCCACTGTTATTCCTGGAACAAAATCAAAAAACCCGTCACCTTCTGGCTCGGGATCGTTGTATAAATTCAGACGATCTAAGTTCAGTGTGCGCAATAGGATTTGGTTTTTTAATGCTTCTGGCCAGATCGAAGCATCAACAGCAGGCAAATAATTGATTGGTGAAGGGTCGGAATACAAAATATTCAATCGAAAGTCTTCTTGTTCCAATTGAAAAGCTCCTGTGTTGTAAATATTCTTCATCATCAGATCCCAAACAGGCTGACGAACATCGGTGATTGTACTCTTCAATAATTTCACAACAAGGTTATTTGTAGCTACGGTGGGAACTTGATTTTGAGTGCTACTTGCAACGATTGAAGTGCCCTCAATACCTCCGTTTGCAAACTCTCCTACTTGGTATACTTTTCCTTGGAATGTGAATTGAAAGGCAACTCCTAATATTTCGTCGTTACTCAAACGTTGGTTTAAGGAGATATATCCAAGCTGAGGATTCAGGGAATATTCTGTTGTTTGTAATTTTCTGGCACTTTCCAATACGGCATAATCAAATCCTTCTTTAATTCTACCATTCAGTGGACCAAAACCATTAGGTACGGTTGCAACATCCCGAATCGCATCGGTAAGAAAAGATCCCGCTGCACTCGCATCTGGATCTAGTTTATTGGCCTCATTAGCCGGAATTCCAAGGGGGGTTGGTACGTTAAAAAAAGAACTGTTCAGTTCATCTACCTTGGTGTTACTCGGATCAGCTTCTCCCAAATCTTGAAGTGCGATGATGTTTCTGATATTATTAGTTTGAGATTGGCGGTTTGTAACCCAAACCTCAACTCGAGTAATTTGAATAGGAGAATTGATGTAGGGATAATTTTTTAAAAAGGCATCGTAATTGTCTCTAAAATAATGAGCCAAAAAGAAGTGACGATCTGCTTCATAATCTAGTGCAAATAAATCGAACTCTTGTAATGTTCCCCCTCCTTGTGCAATTACAGATTGTGCCTGTGAACGTTGTTCTGCAAAAACTCCAGTAATGTTGGTGCGACCAAATTTAACCTCAGCCTTAACTCCCATAAGGCTTTGTGCGCCAGAAATAAGAGTGCTGTTGAGCGGCATACTGACATTTCCAATATCAATGTTTTGTAAAATAGCATCTTCAGAAGCAGGTTTATTTAGAAAATCATTGATTTTATTTTGATACTCGCTTGCCTTATTTTGAACAGCCGAGACCTTGTCTTGAACTCCAGATATTTTGTCTTCTATTGCAGTAACCTTGTCGTTTACCTTATCTGCAAATCCCGAGACTTTGTCAATCACCTGATCTGCTCTACCTTCTAAGGCTTCTTTTTTTTCTTTAATGGAAGTGGGTAAATAGTCTTTCAGCTCATTTACTTTGGGTGGGTTGAATTCTAATTTAACTAAATTTTGAAAATCAAAAGTTGATTCGGTATCGTAATTGGCTGTGATTTGTAGGCGTTCACCAATTTTTCCTAATAAGCTTAAACTGATCCGTTGATCAAAATCAAACCCAAAATTTCTCCTGTTTCTGGGAGAAAATGCAGGATTATCTGTTTTTTGGTAGCGTGCTCCCAAATCAATTCCAATAGAACCCTGGGGGGTTACATCAATTTCATTTCCCCCAAAAATAGAAGTGAAAAATTTCGAATTCACATATAATTCTGGCAAGAGATCTCTTTGAGCAGAATCTTGAATACTCCCTTTTTTTTGAGAAATGGTACTTACCTTGTCTTTGAAATAGGCGTTCATCTGTTCCTTAAGAACCAAGCGCTCATATTCTTTTGGAGAAAGAACCAAAGGAGTGTTTAAAGGATAATTGCCATCGGATTGAACATAAACATAAACTTCCCGTTCGGTATCGTAAATGTAATGATCTAATGGACTGTCGTTTTGAGGAAAAGCAATGTTACCCAACTCAGAAGTAGAGTCGGCTGAGTCTTGACCGTACAGTGTAGCAATAGAAGTAAAACCTAGTAAAAAGGCTACTAATATGCTGAGGCGAAGAATATAAAAAAAGGTACGCTTTGTTCTAACCAAAGGGTTTTTACAGTTTATTCAAAGCGATTTTGATTAGCTCTTCAATAGAACTATCTGGGGTGCTTTGAAGGATGTTATCAACTACTTTCTCAGATTGTCTTCTTGGATAACCAAGGACTTCCAATGCTGATAACGTTTCTTCTTTGGTTCTATTGCTTTGAAGTACAGGAATCTCATCATTCCCTTCGATTTTTTGAACCTTGTCTTTTAGCTCAATCAAAACGCGTTGTGCGGTCTTGAGACCAATTCCTTTTACCCCTTTAATTGCAGCTAAGTTTTCACTTAAAATAGCATGCTGAATTTCTTGGGGTGACATAGACGAAAGCATGGTTCGGGCTATACTTGCACCAATCCCCGAAATGGAGATTAAAAGCCTGAAAACAGTACGTTCAATGGGCTGAAAAAAACCAAACAACGTATGGGAATCTTCTTTGACTTGGAGGTGTGTATACAGCTTGATGGACTCGTCGGCTCCCAGCTGTCCGAAGGTATGTAAGGATATATGAACCATATACCCCAAACCATTACAGTCTATAATAACGTGGGTAGGATGTTTTTCAACTAATTTACCTTTAATCTGTGCAATCATCTTTTTTGCTTTTGTTGCGCGTCAATTACAGCAACTGCTGCCATATTGACGATTTCATCGACACTGGCTCCTAATTGAAGTACGTGAATGGGTTCTTTTAATCCCAGTAAAATAGGTCCAACTGATTGATTCTTATTCAACTCTTTCATCAATTTATAGGTGATATTCGCAGATTCTAAATTTGGGAAAATCAAGGTATTGACATTCTTTTTAGCAATTTCTGAAAAAGGGAAGCGCTCTTCTAACATCTCTCGATTTAAAGCAAAATCTGACTGTAAAGGACCGTCTACAACCAGATCGGGATAGTATCGATGGAGGTATGCTACCGCATCGGTTACTTTTCCTGCATTGGGATGTTTGGAAGATCCAAAATTGGTAAACGACAACATCGCCATAACAGGTTTAATCCCAAACATTTTCACTATTTCAGAGGTCATAAAGCCAATCTTAGCCAATTCTTTTGCCGTTGGATCAATATTGATGGAGGTGTCCGAAATGAAAATCGGTCCTCGATCAGTCAACATCATATTCGTAGCGGCAATTTTCGAAACCCCTTTGTCTTTTCCAACAACATCAAGTACGGGTTTGATTACGGATGCATAGTTCCTCGAATATCCCGAAAGCATTGCATCTGCGTCTCCATTTTTTACCATCATTGCTGCAAAATAGTTCCGCTCCCGCATCAATGATTCTGCTTCGTATAAGGTTACTCCTTTTCTTTTCTGTTCATTCCAAAAAAGGTTGGCGTATTTACTTTTTATTTCTAATTGCTCATCACTCTTTGGATCTAAAATTGAAACCTCCTCTTGGAAGTTAATCGATTGCATCAAATCAGAAATTACGTCTTTTCTACCCAAAAGTATAGGCTGACCAATACCCTCTTCCATAACAATTTGAGCAGCCTTGAGAACGTCCAATTGATCTGCTTCTGCAAATACAATTTTCTTAGGAGCCGATCGAGCTCGATCGTGAATAAGGCGAATCATTTTCTGATCTTTTCCTATCAAACCAGCGAGTTGTTCTCTGTATTTTTCCCAATCTTCAATGGGTTCTTTTGCAACTCCCGA
>DLQQ01000077.1:19085-39920 GCA_002477625.1 Candidatus Arcticimaribacter sp. UBA7428 | reverse complement strand
ATGATATAGTCGCGGCCAAAAGATAAGTTCGTTTCTTGATAAGCGATATTAACTTGTTCTGGAACTGGCTTTTTAGCTAATTCCGCTAAAGCTTCTACGGCTGCCATTTTCATAGCCTCGTTAATCTTAGTTGCACGTACATCCAGTGCCCCTCTGAAAATAAAAGGAAAGCCTAAAACATTGTTTACTTGATTGGGATGATCTGAGCGGCCCGTCGCCATGATGATATCATCACGAACAGAACAGGCTAAATTATATTCTATTTCCGGATCAGGATTTGCCATTGCAAAAACAATCGGGTTGGCGTTCATTGCTTTCAACATTTCTACACTAACAATATCGGCCATCGATAAGCCAATAAATACATCCGCTTGGACCATTGCTTCATCCAAACTATGGACATCAATTGCAGTAGCAAATTCTTTTTTCTCTGGAGTTAAAGACGTACGATCTTTCCGAATAACGCCCTTACTATCGGTCATGATTATATTTTCGTCACGCGCACCAAAAGCCTTGTACAAACGAGTACAAGAGACTGCTGCAGCTCCTGCTCCAGAAATCACGATGCGAACGTCGCTTATTTTTTTGTCAGCTAATTCCAATGCGTTCAACAAAGCTGCACATGAAATAATCGCAGTTCCATGTTGGTCGTCGTGCATTACTGGAATATCCAATTCCGCTTTTAATCGACGTTCAATTTCAAAAGCTTCCGGTGCCTTAATATCTTCTAAATTGATCCCACCAAAAGTAGGCGCAATTGCTTTTACTGCTTCAATGAATTTTTCAGGATCTTCGGCATCTACCTCAATATCAAACACATCAATACCAGCAAAGATTTTGAATAACAACCCCTTACCCTCCATCACTGGCTTAGAAGCTTCTGATCCAATATTACCTAAACCTAAAACAGCTGTCCCGTTCGAGATTACTGCAACTAGATTTCCTTTGTTGGTGTATTTGTAAACATCTTCTGGGTTCTTTTCAATTTCAAGACAGGGAACCGCTACTCCAGGCGAATAGGCCAATGCCAAGTCGCGTTGGGTACTGTAACTTTTAGTCGGGACTACTTCAATTTTACCCGGCCGTGGTTTGGCATGATATACTAAAGCTTCCCTTCTCTTACGTTCTTTGCTCATAATTTATATGTCGAATAACAAATGTAGCAAGACTGAAGGATTAACAAATAGTTAATGCTGAATATTCGTGAAATCTTTTGAGAATTGTCTTTCCAAAAGCCCTTAAACCTTAGAGTATAAATCTGATTTTATTCAAAAGAAGATTTTTTTAAATTAAAAAAGGTTTACGATAACCACGTCTTGTCATCTGTGCTTGAAAATGGACTATCGTGGAAAATTTCAACTATTGGGATCACGATTTTTTCATTTTGCATTTCAACTTGTTTTAATAACTGAAACCAGCCGCGGTGCGATTTGTTATAATTTCCACTAAAATCACATACATAACCCTCAAATGAAGGAAAATTTTTAATGAAAAACGGATCAGAAACTGACTCAATATTTGTATTTTTAATTGAAAAACAAAAATCAGATTTCATTTGTTGAGAAATTTTATCTATTCCGTATATATATCCTAGGAGGTGATTTTTTGTCTTTTGGAATATTATGAAGCCAGTGCATCAATGTTTTTATTCATTTAAATCTTTGTTGAGTTCTTTATTGAAATTACGGATATATTCAATGCTTACTTTTGTCCTATCAGATTGATCAATGATGATTTTAAGTTTATCAACAATACGTTCCTCTAAGAAATTGACTGCAATCGTAACAGATGTTTTATTCAAATCGAAAGGTTTTATTGACCACAAAATTCTATCCCCTGAAAGTTCTCTCCATTAGACACTTTCTGTGAACCGGATTTCATCATCAACGAACGCTACCTTATCTACACGTTTATGCAAAAGATTATTTAAGAGCGAGTTCTTTTTCCACTCCTGTGAAAGTCTGAATTCTCTGTACAATGTGCTCTCCAACTTCCTGTCCTTGGGCAACGCCCTGTTCTATCGCCATCATATAATGTATACCCCCGTAAAGTCTTGATACCGCTGCTTCTTCAGAAGCCTCAATAAAAGATCCATAAGAACGAACAGACAAACCGTATTCAATTTCGGTTGTATCATCAAAAGCGAAATTATCGCCAAATAAGTCTGTTAATGTAATTGCTGCTGCTCTCGAAATAACCGAGTGACCGCTTGTGTATTCAGGAAAAGGTGGGGTTTGTAAAATAGGCAACCACTCTTCATCGTAGTGCTTATTAATCAACGTTTCTGGGCGAACAACGAGCGTGTTCCACTTTTCATCCCAACAGCTAATAAATGCATCAAAGAGTGCAATGGTTACATTGGCAAAAGCATTTGTGGTTGCTTGAAAATCACTTTTAGCTTTTCGTGTAGCAATGGAAGTAATTCCAATCCAATGTCCTCCGGGCGTTATTTTTTTCGTGGCAAACATAGCATGCCCTCGATGATGGGTTACATAGGGGTTGCAATCCCAAAATTGAGCAATTTCTAATTGCTCATCCGTAATATTTTTACCAATTTCATAGACTTCCTTCAATTGAATTTGAAACGGACTCCCTTCTGTTAAATCAAAAGCCAAAGGCGGTTTGGGTTGAAATTGATTGGAAGAGTCTAGCGCCATGGTACGGATTTGTTTCCAATGGGGCTCGATACCGTCCATATAATCGGGTGGCGTTGGTTTCCAAAAATGTTCTTCTTCCTGTATTGTATATTTTGGATAGGTTCGCGTTTGATTGTATAAATCACCTTTGGCCCAAGCTAAAATATGTGCTGCTACCTCAGCTCCAAAATTTTTAGAAGCCTTAAGTACAGAACGGGGCACGCCTTTATCTTTTAATTGCTTATCTAAGCTCTCTTGAAATACAAGCATCTTGTCTTCAGAGAAAATCAATGCCTTTCCTACTTCGTTAAACGCATGAAGCGAAGCGATGTTGTAATTTACATTTTCATTTTTTGACTTAGTCAGCGGTTCCAGTCCTTTTACTTGGCCACTTAAAGAAGCATAGGTTTCTTCATTTGCCAACTGCATGGCTTGGTAAGCAGCTATCGCAGGATATAAATATACACGACTTGCCACTGGAGGTGAAAAAATATCATAAACAATGATATCGGTTAGGTTCTTGATATTCGCCTGAACCAGTTCAGGGTCTTTTATTTTTTCTTTATACGATTGATCTTGAGTACATGAAGCGAGTAGGATACTCATTAAAATCAACTTTAAAAAATAATTTTTCTTCATTATCATATTTATTTGGAGCTAACTAAAAATACAAAATTATTTTGTGTAGCAATGACGAATTGGTTGTTTTTGAGCACTTGTATAGCCCTGAGTGATGTTCGTTTGGCAAGTTAAAACTTTTATACGATTCAAAAGATAGAGTTTCCAAATTAAAGTCTGAGAACATTCCTCCTGAGTTAGCTCCTAGGGGACTTAATTCGACCTAAGTCTTCACTAATCGCCAAGATGGAAAACTTTTGCTTAAAAATTTAGTTATCCCCGAAATCCTTTTCGTTTTAAAGTTTTCATCAGTATATTGCCCCTATTATATCTGAAAATGAAAAACCTAACTTTAAAAGACATTGCGACTGCATTAAACATCTCCGTTACAACGGTATCTAAAGCCCTTAAGAACTACCCTGATGTTAGCTTAAAAACTAAAGAACGTGTAAAAGCTTATGCTGAAAAAGTCAATTTTACGCCAAATTCTTTTGCTGCCTATCTAAGGACCCACGAATCAAAGACGGTTGGAATTGTTATACCCCAGCTGAATCATTTTTTCTTTAGCAGTATTTTAAGAGGGATCATATCAGAAGCAGAAAAACACGAATACATGACTTTCATTTTATGTTCTGATGAATCTTATGAGCTTGAGAAAACTCAAATCCAACGACTTCTCAATAAAAATGTGGATGGTATTTTTCTTTCTATTGCGGATAAAACGCATGACTTAACCCATATTCAAAACATTATGGAAAGGGATACCAATTTGGTTATTTTCGATAAGTACTCCAAGCTGACGCCCTGTTCTAGTATCGTAATTAATGACCGAAAAGCTGCCTATACCGCTGTAGAGCATCTAATCAAAAAAGGAAAAAAACGCATTGCCCACTTTAGAGGGCCCCTTCTTCCTCAAAATTCAATTGACCGATTTTTAGGGTACAGACAGGCACTGGAAGAAAATGGATTGGAATTTGACAAAGATTTAGTTTTTATATGTGATGGGATAAGTGACTCTGAAGGTTATGATCATATGCAACATATCTTAGATCAAAAAATAGACGTAGATGCTGTGTTTGCAATGGCCGATCTTCCAGCAATAGGTGCTATAAAATGCCTACTGGAAAATAAGGTGCAAATTCCAGAGGAGGTGGCCGTAATGGGTTTCAGCAACTGGCTCATCTCATCTCTTATTACGCCTTCGTTAAGCACTATTGATCAACCTGGAGAGTTGATGGGGCGCAAAGCTTTTCAAGTTTTCCTCGATGAACGTGATGCCAAAAAAAGAAAAGAACCGGTGGTCTACCAGAAATATGAAATAGAAACGACCTTAATTGAACGAAAATCTACTTAATCGGTTTCAGAAATTCAATATTTCTTGTCAACCCTTCGAGTTTGGTTCTTTTAACAGCACTCTCTTTAAACACCTTTTGAAATGTTTCAGTAGTTAATTCGCTCCAATCGCTCGATGTCATTTGAAGTAGTTCGGGATGGGGATTAAATAAGGGCTCTTGATGTGGTTTTGAAAATTTATTCCAAGGACACACATCTTGACACACATCACAACCGAACATCCAATCATCCAGCTTACCCTTAAATTCAGTGGGTAAAGCATCTTTTAATTCAATAGTGAAATAGGATATACACTTACTGCCATCCACTTGATACGGATTTGTAATTGCCTCTGTTGGGCAAGCGTCTATACAAGCAGTACAACTTCCACAATGATCCGTTACAGGATGATCTGGCTCCAATTCGAGATCCAAAATCAATTCAGCAATAAAGAAAAAAGAGCCTGCTTGTTTGGATAGTAAGTTGCTGTTTTTTCCAATCCAACCCAAACCAGCTTTTGCTGCCCAGGCCTTATCCATTACGGGTGCTGAATCTACAAATACACGTCCATCAACCGCGCCAATTTGACCCTTGATTCGTGATAATAATTCTTTGAGCTTGTCTTTGATTACAAAATGATAATCCTTCCCATAGGCATATTGGGATATTTTAGGTGCCTTGGGGTCTGCTTGCTTTTCTGGGTTATAATAATTAAGTGTCAAAGAAACAACACTTTTAGCTCCTGGAACCAATAGTGTAGGATCGAGACGCTTATCGAAATGGTTTTCCATATACCGCATTTCTCCCTGCTGGTTGGTATTTAACCAATGCTCTAGGCGAGGTGCTTCCGCTTCTAAAAATCCTGCTTTTGAAATGCCACAAGAAAGGAACCCTAAGGCTAAAGCTTGCTCCTTAATCCACTGTGCATTTTTGGTTGCAGTACTTTTCATTTTTAAAACAACCCCTCTTGCGTATCTTTAATTCTCCCGAGGTGCTTATACGCCAAAGCGGTTACTTCTCTCCCACGAGGAGTTCGAACAATAAAGCCTTGTTGAATCAAAAAAGGTTCGTATACTTCTTCAATGGTTTCTCCATTTTCGGAAACAGCGGTTGCAAGGGTTGTAATTCCAACTGGGCCACCTTTGAATTTATCGATGAGGGTGGTTAGGATCTTATTATCCATCTCGTCCAATCCATTGGCATCAACCTGCAATGCTTTTAGGGCATATCGGGTGATTTCAAGGTCAATGGTGCCATTTCCTTTTATCTGAGCAAAATCACGTACTCTTCGCAACAAACTGTTTGCAATACGAGGGGTTCCTCTGCTTCTACCAGCAATCTCAATCGCAGCAGTTTCAATTATTGCAACCTGAAGGATCTCTGCTGATCGTTGTAAGATGGTCGCAAGTAATTCGGTACTGTAATATTGTAAACGACTGCTGATACCAAATCGGGCACGCATGGGCGCAGTCAAAAGACCTGAACGTGTAGTTGCTCCGACAAGGGTAAACGGATTCAAATTGATCTGAACGGTTCGCGCATTTGGACCTGTTTCGATCATGATATCGATCTTGTAGTCTTCCATGGCAGAATATAAATACTCTTCTACTATAGGACTTAAACGATGTATTTCATCAATAAAAAGAATGTCTCTTGGCTGCAGGTTGGTCAACAAACCGGCTAAGTCGCCGGGCTTATCTAAAACCGGCCCTGAAGTCATTTTAAACCCTGCATCCAATTCATTGGCCAAAATATGGGCTAAGGTAGTTTTTCCTAAACCCGGAGGCCCGTGAAATAGGGTGTGATCCAAAGCTTCTTCTCTTTGATTCGCAGCTTCAACAAAAATCTTAAGGTTTCCAAGAATGGCTTCTTGACCTGCAAAATCATCAAAACTTAGAGGTCTTAATGCTTTATCAATATCCTGTTCTTCGGGTGTAAAATGTTCGTTACTGGGATCTAAATTTTCATTCATTTTAACAAATATAGTGGAAATCCTAAAGTAAAAAGTGCTTCGAACGTGCTTAAAAAAAAAGAGACGCAAATGCGTCTCTTTTTTTTATTCTGTAGTTGTTGCTTAATGCTGTAACTCCTCTTCCCCTTCTTTTAAAGGAACAGTCTGAGAAACCCAATCTTCTTCTTGACCCGGCTTTGAATAATCATAAGCCCAACGGTGCACTTCTGGAATAGCTCCTGGCCAGTTTCCGTGCATATGCTCTACTGGTGCAGTCCATTCCATTGTATTCGATTTCCATGGGTTTTGTTCAGCTTTCTTTCCGTAAAAAATACTGTGGATGAAGTTGTATAAGAAAACCAATTGAGCAGCTCCAGCTATAAGAGCAAAAATGGTTATTACAACATTAATATCCGCGATATCATCGAAGTATGGGAATGCTGTATTGGTATAGTAACGTCTTGGTAAACCTGCCATACCGATAAAGTGCATTGGGAAGAAAACGCCATAAGCACAAACTGCCGTTACCCAGAAATGGAAATAACCAAGGTTCTTGTTCATCATCCTTCCAAACATTTTCGGGAACCAGTGATACACACCAGCAAAAAGACCGTACAGTGCAGATATACCCATTACCAAGTGGAAATGCGCTACAACAAAGTACGTGTCATGTACATTTATATCCAGTGTACTGTCTCCTAATATAATACCAGTTAATCCACCCGAAATAAAGGTAGAAACCAAGCCAATTGAAAAGAGCATTGCAGGGTTTAGCTGCAGGTTTCCTTTCCATAAGGTCGTTATGTAGTTGAATGCTTTTACAGCCGAAGGGATAGCAATCAATAAAGTTGTAAAAGTAAATACGGATCCAAGGAATGGATTCATACCCGAGATAAACATATGGTGCCCCCAAACGATGGTAGACAAAAATGCGATTGCGATGATCGAAGCAACCATGGCACGATAACCAAAAATAGGCTTACGTGAATTTGTTGCAATAATTTCTGAGGTGATTCCTAAAGCGGGTAGCAATACGATATATACTTCAGGGTGTCCTAGGAACCAAAAAAGGTGTTCGTATAAAACAGGAGAACCTCCTTGATAATGCAATACTTCTCCTTGAATAAAAATATCCGACAAGAAAAATGATGTCCCAAAACTACGGTCCATAATTAACAATAAAGCTGCTGAAAGTAAAACCGGAAACGAAACAACACCAATGATAGCGGTTACGAAAAAGGCCCAAATGGTTAAAGGTAATCTAGACATAGACATTCCTTTGACACGAAGGTTAATTACTGTAACGATATAATTTAGCGATCCTAATAAAGAGGAAGCAACAAAAATAGCCATTGAAACCAACCATAAGGTCATCCCCAAACCAGAACCCGGTTGCGCTTGCGGAAGGGCACTCAGCGGTGGATAAATTGTCCATCCAGCTGCTGCAGGTCCTGCTTCTACAAAGAGAGACGCAATCATGATTACACTCGATAAAAAGAATAACCAGAACGAGATCATATTCAATAAACCAGAGGCCATATCACGTGCTCCAATTTGCAATGGAATCAAGAGGTTACTAAAAGTTCCACTCAAACCAGCGGTCAAAACAAAGAATACCATTATGGTCCCGTGAATGGTTACCAAAGCTAGGTATACATTAGGATCCATAACACCGTCGGGTGCCCATTTACCTAATAATACTTCGAAAATCCCAAAAGATTTTTCAGGCCATGCTAATTGTAAACGAAACATAAGAGACATCGCTATCCCGATGATTCCCATGAAAAGTCCCGTGATTAAATATTGTTTGGAGATCATTTTGTGATCTTGACTAAAAATATATTTAGTCATAAAAGTCTCCTTATGATGATGCCCGTGATCCTCTTCGTGATTGTGCTCTGCTGCTGACATATCTATGTGTTTATTAGGTTAATTTATTGAATTACTTGAGCAAAAGTTTGCTGTTGGTCGATCCAAGCTTGATACTCTTCTGGTGTTTCAACGATGATCTTCATTTGCATATTGTAATGCGATGCACCACAAATTTTGTTACATAATAAAAGGTAGTCGAAAATATAAGGTTCTAAAGCTTCATCTCCATTAGCAACCAACTCTTTACTGTTTTCAGCTCTAATTTTATTGATTTTTTTCACTTTGGCTAGAACATCTGGATCACGACGCATATCGTCTGTAGTTGTAATGGGTGTGAAAGCAAATTCAGTAATCATCCCAGGAACGCAATTCATTTGAGCTCTAAAGTGAGGCATATAAGCTGAGTGAAGTACGTCTTGTGATCGCATTTTGAAAATAATCTCGCGTCCAACGGGTAAGTGTAATTCTTGTACTACAACATCATCTAATCCGTTGGGATCAGTTGCATCGATACCGACAAGGTTCTTTCCGTCGAAATCTTGTAAAAAACGAACATTTGCATCTCCAAGGACACCGTCTGCTCCAGAATAACGTGCTTTCCAATTAAATTGTTGGGCGTATAATTCTACGACGAGGGCTTCATCATTTTCTTCTACCGTCATGATGTTGGTCCAAGTATACAGTCCGTAAAGAATAAGACCCGCTAAAGTGATCACAGGAATAATAGTCCAGATGGCTTCTAGGCGGTTATTGTCTGCATAAAACAAAGCTTTCTTGCCTGGTTCTCCTCTGTATTTGTAAGAAAAATAGTGCAGTAATGCTTGAGTAACCGTTTGAACAAAAAAGATCAATGCAAAAGAAATCCACATCAAACTATCGTAATCGCTTCCATGTTCAGAGGCAGCTGCTGGTAAGAGTACATCTCCCCATTTCCAAAAAGAATATAAGGTTAGGATATATAAGAATGCTAAAAAAGCAAACATCAATTTTCCTTGAATATCATTATCGCGGTCATTGGCTACTTGAGTATTGTTTTTTGAGGGCTGAGACATCTCAAAAATTTTAGCTACTTGCCACAGGGATATAGCAATTAGAAAAAGTACCGTAAGGGTTAGTATTGCCGTCATTTATCTCTTTTCTATTAAATTTTTAATTAGTAATGAAAACGCTCACTCTCTCCCATATAAGGATCTCCTTTTGCGAGAAGTGGTGCCTTCGTTAATTCTGTAAATACTGTATATATGAATAAGCCTAAGAAGAATAAAAAGCCTCCAATTTCAGCGACACCAATAAACCATTGATCTCCTACTGCCGATGGCATAATCATATTGAATACATCTAAATAATGTCCTAAAATAATAACAATACCCGCCATGATGATGAAGTAGTTCGTACGCTTGTAGTCGCTATTCATTAATATCAATAAAGGGAAAACAAAATTCATGGCTACCATTCCGAAGAAGGTGATGTTGTAGTCTTCAATTCGTGTGATGAAATAAGTTACTTCTTCTGGAATATTAGAGTACCAGATCAGCATGAACTGTGAAAACCAGAGGTAGGTCCAAAATACACTGATTCCAAACATGAATTTTCCGAGATCATGAATGTGACTGTCGTTTACAAGCTCTAAATACCCTTGAGATTTAAGATAAATGGTCACCAAAGCAATTGCTGTGATTCCAGAAACAAACATACTGGCAAAAACATACCATCCAAATAAAGTACTGAACCAGTGCGGGTCGATCGACATGATCCAATCCCACGACATAATCGATTCTGTAACGATATAAAAAACAAGGAATGCAGCAGAGATTCTAAAGTTTTTCTTGTGGTTAGAAATATCCGTAGCTTGATCTTGTGCCAAAGAAAATTTTCTAGAAAAGTATCGGTATAACGACCATCCCGCTAAGAAGAATATTGCTCTTCCTAAGAAAAAAGGAACATTTAAAAACGCTACTTTACCCGCAATTAACTTATCATGAGCGACTACTTCTGGATCCATCCAAATAAATAAATGGTTGAAATGCATTCCCGATAAGGCTAGGATTACGATTACAATAATTCCACCCGGTAAAAGGTATCCTGTAATTCCTTCCATAACACGATATAAAACTGGAGACCAACCCGCTTGAGCCGCACGTTGAATTGCGTAAAAAGCAAGAACACCCAGAGGAATCATAAAAAAGAAAAAGGCTGCAACATAAAGCGCTGCCCAGGGCTTGTTTTGTAATTGGTGTAATAAGTGTTCGTCGTGTGAACCTTCATCATGAGCGGTTTCAGCATGAGCTTCAGTTGCATGAGCTTCCTCTGCATGCGTATCTTCGGCATGTGCTTCAGATGCTTCTTCGTGATGTTCAGCAGCTTCACCATGACCTTCGCCGTGATGTTCTGTGGCAACCATAGCCTTAGCCTCTGTTATGTTTTTAGGTGCGCCTAAAAAACCAAAGACCAGTCCAATAAATCCTAAGATCATTAGGGCTCTGGCAATATTTTTGAGTTTATTTGGAAAAGTATACATAAATTTTATGCTATATTATTTGATAAGGTTTCCTCTTAATTCCATTACATGCTGTGCAATTTGCCAGCGTTCTGTTGCATTTACTTGACCCGCGTGCGACCCCATTGCATTTTTACCGTACATTAAAACATGGTAAATACTTCCTGGATTGATATCTCGGTCGGCATAACTGGGGATCCCAAGAAATTTTTCACGTGTCATTAAAATACCCTGTCCGTCTCCTTTAATACCATGACAAACAGCGCAGTAAATACCGTATAATTCTTTTCCGTTGGCTTTATTCGCTTCTGTATCCTCTAAAAGAGAAGTAAGATTTGCTTTAGCTGCTTCATATCCTTCATTCGTATCTGGATAATCGTAAGGCTGCCATCCTCTAGCAATAGAACCTTCGGCTGGCAATTGAGCTTCGATTCCATTGGCAAAAGCATCAGAATCTGCATAAGCTTCATAACCAACAGGGATGTACATATTAGGAAAATACTGATAGTTTGGTTTGCTGTTATCTTGACAAGAACTTAAACCAAGTAAAAGGACACTACTAAGTGCTATATAAAGTATCTTTTTCATTATTCTTCGTGGTTTTGAGGGATGGTAATCTCGATTGCACCTGTCTTTTTCAACAATGCAGTCAGTTCTTCTTCATTTCCGTTGATTTCAACTTCCATTAAGAATTTATCATCTGTGGTCAAAGGGTTTGGATTTTCTGCTTCCTTAAAAGGCCATAACCTACTTCTCATATAAAAAGTAATTACCATTAAGTGAGCTGCAAAGAAAACGGTCATTTCAAAAATCACAGGAACAAAGGCCGGAAGATTTTCCAAGAAACTGAAACTCGGTTTACCTCCAATGTTTTGTGGCCAATCTTCAATCATAATAAAATTGATCATCGTAATGGCAACGCCAAGACCGATACAACCGTATATGAATGCCATAATAGCGATTCGTGTTCCTTCTAACCCCATAGCCTTGTCTAGTCCGTGAACTGGAAAGGGCGTATAGATTTCTTCGATGTGATGCTTGTGCTCTCGAACTTCTTTAACAGCATTCAATAGCACGTCATCATCGTCGTAAAGCGCGTGTAGTACTTGATTACTCATTTCCGTCTCTTATTTTTTTATAATTCTCGCCCGAAGACTTCAAAATTGTTTTTACTTCTGCTTGTGCAATTACTGGGAACGTTCTTGCGTATAGTAAAAATAACACGAAGAAGAATCCAATAGTACCAATGAAGATCCCAATATCAACAAAGGTTGGTGAAAACATCGTCCAAGAAGAAGGTAAGTAATCGCGGTGTAACGAGGTTACAATGATTACAAAACGCTCAAACCACATTCCGATATTCACAACAATAGATATGACAAAGGAGAATACAATGCTGGTACGTAATTTCTTGAACCACATAAACTGTGGTGAAAATACATTACACGACATCATTGCCCAATATGCCCACCAGTAAGGACCCGTTGCACGGTTGAGGAATGCATATTGTTCGTATTCTACTCCAGAGTACCAAGCGATAAACAGCTCGGTTATGTAGGCGACTCCAACGATTGAACCGGTAATCATGATTACGATGTTCATCAATTCAATGTGTTGTACCGTAATATAATCTTCTAAATGAGAAACCTTACGCATGATGATCAACAGGGTGTTTACCATAGCAAAACCAGAAAAAATCGCTCCAGCAACAAAATATGGAGGGAAAATAGTGGTGTGCCATCCCGGAATAACCGACGTTGCAAAGTCAAATGATACAATGGTGTGAACTGAAAGTACTAAGGGAGTAGCTAAACCAGCCAATACCAAAGAAACTTCTTCAAATCGTTGCCAGTCTTTTGCTCTACCCGACCAACCAAAACTCAATAAAGAGTAGATTTTCTTTTGAAAAGGTCGAATTGCGCGATCTCGTAACATCGCAAAATCAGGTAATAAACCAGTCCACCAGAAAACTAGAGATACCGATAAATAGGTTGAGATTGCAAAAACATCCCAAAGTAAAGGAGAGTTAAAGTTCACCCAAAGTGATCCAAAGGAGTTAGGGATAGGTAATACCCAATACGCTAACCAAGGACGTCCCATGTGAATGATTGGAAACAAACCTGCTTGGATTACTGAGAAAATGGTCATTGCTTCTGCAGAACGGTTAATTGCCATTCTCCATTTTTGACGGAATAATAAAAGTACTGCAGAAATTAAGGTTCCTGCGTGACCGATTCCTACCCACCATACAAAGTTGGTGATATCCCAGGCCCAACCTACAGTCTTATTCAGACCCCAAGTTCCAATCCCAGTTGAAATCGTGTAAATCATACATCCAACTCCCCACAAAAAAGCAGAAAGTGCAATACCAAAAACAATCCACCACTGAGTGTTTGCTTTTCCTTCAACTGGAGCTGCGACGTCAATCGTCACATCGTGATACGACTTATTTCCAGTTACTAAGGGTTTTCTAATAGGTGCTTCGTAATGCGAGGCCATACGCTATTGATTTATTATTTTTATATTAAGTATTTCTCACTTTTGTTTGGTACATCACGTTGGGTTTTGTCCCTACGCTTTCCAAAAGATGATACATACGATCGTTCTCTTTTAACTTGGTAATTTCACTTTCTTTGTCGTTGATGTCTCCAAAAGTCATTGCGCCGTTGCTACATGCATTGGAACAAGCGGTTTGGAATTCACCATCTTCAATAGGTCGTCCATCTAATTTAGCATCCAAAATGGTTTTTTGTGTTTTCTGAATACACATAGAACATTTTTCCATTACCCCACGGGAACGAACTACAACGTCTGGATTCAATACCATACGGCCTAGGTCATTGTTCATGTGATAATCGAACTCATCGTTTTGGTTGTATAAGAACCAGTTGAAACGACGTACTTTATAAGGACAGTTGTTTGCACAATAACGTGTACCAACACAACGGTTATAGGCCATGTGGTTTTGACCTTGACGTCCGTGTGAACTTGCCGCAACTGGACAAACTGTTTCACAAGGTGCATGGTTACAATGCTGACACATTACTGGCTGGAATGTTACCTGAGGGTTTTCCGAAGGATTTTCCATTTCTCCAAAAGTGGTTAAGGAATCTCCTAAACCGTCAATATTATCTTTGGTCTCATTATCCCCTGCAAAGGTAGTTTCAGAAGAATAGTAACGGTCAATTCGCAACCAATGCATGTCACGTGATCTTCTTACTTCTGTTTTCCCTACAACAGGCACATTATTTTCTGAGTGACATGCGATGACACAGGCCCCACATCCCGTACATGCGTTGAGATCAATAGAAAGGTTAAAGTGATGTCCGATTGAACGGTCAAAATTCTGCCACATATCTACTCCTTCCGAAGTAACCTCTTCTTCCATGTGGTTTTTAGAAACCAACGGAATTGCATTCCAGTATTCTTTATCTTTTGTATTGAAAACTTCTAAAGTAGTTTCCTTGATGATGTCTCCTCTTCCCATTAGAGTGTTGTGCAATTGAACACAAGCAAATTCATGGAAACCATCAGCAAGACGTATGCTTACTTCCTGAACAGTATTGAAATCGTTGTAAAATGCAAAAGCATTAACTCCAACTTGCATTTCTTCTTGTAAACCGGCTTTTTCACCATAACCAAGAGCAAGACCAACAGATCCTTTAGCTTGACCGGGTTGAATGATTACCGGTACTGTTAGGGTTATTCCTCCTACAGTAACCTGAGCATAACTTCCGTTCAATGCACCGTTGGCAACATTAACGTTTTTTAATCCAGCAGCCTCTGCATCAGCAGCAGCAACCGTAATGTAGTTGTCCCAAGATACTCGAGTGATTGGATCAGGGAATTCTTGTAACCAAGGGTTGTTGGCTTGTTGACCATCACCCATCCCTGTTTTTGTGTATAAGGTAAGCTCTAGACCTTTTGAGCTAGCAGCAGCTAATGCAGCAGCTTCGGCACTTAGATCAGTTCCTTGATAGTTGTTTTCAGTAGTAACTTCTGTTTGGAAAAAACCGTCGTGTAAGACCGTATTCCATGAAGACGAGCCAATCACTGCATTCGACCAATTGGCTTGGATTGCATCATAATAAGTTTGGCTACTTCCTGTCCATGCTAAAAGTACATCTTGGAATTGTTTGGTGTCGAATAGCGGTCGAATGGTTGGCTGAGCCAGTGCAAAACTTCCTGCTTTGAATTCGTAATCTCCCCAGGCCTCTAAGTAATGCGGTACAGCGGCAATATATTGTGAAGCCAATGCAGTTTCGTCTTCTTTTAATGAAAAAGCAACTGAAAAGTCTAATTTTTTAAGCCCCTCAGCGAAGGCAGCGCCATCTGCTAAAGTAAGTGCTGGATTAACACCAACGGTAATTAGTCCGCCAATAGTTCCATTTTTAACAGCCGTTACAACCTTGGCAACTTCTGTTGCACTAGCCTGACGAATCAAGCGTGGTGTGTTCGCATTCATTACTTCACTTTGAATGTGATTGTTGATTGCTAAGACCAATTGCTGAGCTCCTACTTCTTGAATACCAGAAACCACTACTGCTTTTGACCCTGCAGCTTTAAGTGCTTCAACAGCTTTATCGAGTTTAGCTTGCATCCCAGCGCCTAGAGTTCCAGAAACAGAGGTTCCGGTAAGGGCAGCGTATAAATGTGCTAAAATATTTTTTTGTTGTGTTGGTGTTGCTGGAACACGAAAATCGGCTGCAGCTCCACTTAGAGTCATGTTAGCCTCAAACTGAAAGTGCTGAGACATATGCGCTTTTCCGTGGTCTCTGTGCGGGACTCTTTTTTTAGAATAGGCACTATCATAACCCCCACCTTGCCAATCACCTAAAATATCAGCTCCAACAGAAACAATAGCATCTGCTTTACTGAAATCATAATCCGCAAGAGCGCGAACGCCATAAGCTGCTTCGAATGCATCTAAGGCAGCAGATTCAAAAACACTGTCATAAGTAACCTGCTTTACATTTGGATATGCAGCAATAAAATCAGCAACGATTTTTGAAGTCGTTGGACTTGCAAAAGTTTGGGTAAGGATGATAACTTCTTTTCCTGTTGCAGCAAGCGCTTTTAGCTTTGCTCCAACTTGAAGGTTTAAATCTTCCCAGCTAATATCGGTGCCATTTGCTTTAGGCCCTTGTAAACGTTTCACGTCATAAAGAGATAAAACGGAAGCATGAACTCGAGCATTAGCTCCACCTAAGACGGGAGCATCACTGTTATTTTCTACTTTGATCGGACGACCTTCTCTCGTTTTAATAAGAACAGAACCAAAGTCAAAACCATCTGCAATTGCAGTTGCGTAGTAGTTGGCTACACCCGGACGAATTTGCTCTGGCTGCACTACATACGGTACGGATTTGATTACGGGACCTTCACAGGCTGCAAGCGTTGCTGCTGCAGTACTGAATCCTACATACTTCAAGAAATCTCTACGTGAGGTGCTACTGTCGTCAAGAGTTTCCGAGTCTCCTAAAAATTCGTTCACTGGAATGTGTTCGGCAAATTCTTTTTGCTCGAGCTGCTCAATAATCGGGTTTCCCTCGTTTAATTGATCAGCACTTTTCCAATAGGTTTTATTTTCTGCCATAAGACAATCTTAGATTATTCTATTTTTTAATAGTGACATTTCCCACATTCCAGACCACCCATCTGAGCAGCTGTAAGTTGTTCAACACCGTATTTTTTTGATAATTGTTCGTGAATTTTAGTGTAGTACTCATTGCCTTCTACCTTCACGTTTGTTTCTCTGTGACAATTGATACACCAGCCCATTGTAAGGGGAGCGTATTGGTACATCACTTCCATTTCTTCTACAGGTCCGTGGCACTTTTGACAAGCAATTTGACCTACTTGAACGTGTTGAGCGTGATTGAAATAAGCGAAATCAGGCAGGTTGTGAATACGAACCCACTTCACCGGTTCCGTTTTCCCTGTGTATTGTTGGTTCTCTTCGTCCCAACCTACTGCTGCATATAATTTTTTGATTTCTTTGGTGTAAAAATCTTTCGTGTAACCGTTGTCTAAATCTTCCTCCCCATTGTATTCAGCAATATTTTGGTGACAGTTCATACAGACATTGAGCGATGGAATTCCAGAGTGTTTAGACACTCGAGCTGAAGAGTGACAGTACTTACATTCGATTTCATTTGCTCCTGCGTGAATCTTGTGAGAATAATGGATCGGTTGCACCGGCATATAACCTTGATCAACCCCAACTTGCATGAGGAAACCATAAGCAAAATATGCACTTGATAGTAGAAGAAGGATCACCGACATGAACACCAAGAAATGATTTTTAGCAAAGGCGTCCCATAAAGGTCTTCTTGGTTCTTTAACTTCTTTCGCTACCAATTCAACACCACTTGCAGTTGCAATTTTCTGAAGGGTCTTGTTTACTAAGAACAGCATTACAATTAGCACTGTAAATACTAGGGCTAAAGCTGCTAGGATAAGATCGTTCGATACACCGCTTGCAGCTACTTGAGTTCCAGCTGCTGGTGCAGTACCTGGAGGTGGTGGTGGGGCAACATAATCGGTATACGCTATGATGTTATCAATATCGGCATTGGACAATTGAGGGAAAGCAGTCATTACTGATTTATTGTACTCTTCCCAAATTGCAATTGCTTGTGCATCTCCAGACTTGATCATAGCCGAGCTATTTTTAATCCAAGTGTACAACCATTCGCGATCGTATTTAGAAGAAACACCTCTTAATGCTGGCCCTACGGCTTTTTTGTTGAGTTTGTGACAGGCTGCACAATTTGCATTAAATAATTTTTTCCCTGCCGCTGGGTCACCCTCTTGAGCAAATAATTGAGGCATTGAGAGCATTGCTACTACTACCACCGCTAATAATTTACTAGTCAAAAGAGTGTAAAGATTTGACTTCCTCATGCTTATATGTAAAATTTGATTTTTGATCAATTTATTTGTGTCATTATCCGACTGCAAAAATAAGACATAGACTCGGTTTGTTAAAAGGTTATGACTTGCACTTGTATAATTTATACTGAGTCTAAATAACTTGTTAAGTTTATTTAACTTCTGCCAATTATTGCCAGTTTTTTATTTCTTTGCAGTATGAGAACAATCAAACGAACTACTTTATTTTTTTTACTGCTTAGCGGCGGAATTGCATCCCAGGTTTTTGGACAAGATACTTTGGTTCAAATCAATCAAGATTCAAAAATCGAACAACTAGTAGCAATTAAAAAAGCGCTTGACTCTGAACGTTATAATGCACAATACTTCGCTATTCAACTGTACTATGGAAACTATACAGCAGCACAAAATGTTTTACGGGAATTTGAAAAAACATTTGAAGGAATTGAAACTTCTTTGGTTTTTGAGACACCAAATTACAAGGTACGTGTGGGACGCTTTAAGGACATCAACAAAGCAAACATACTCCTAGAGGAAATTAAAAAAACGTACCCAGGAGCATTTTTACTAGAACCTAATAATTTATAGGGTTTTCTTAACGGCTACTTCTTGGAAGAATTCGATTACGTCATCAATACGAATGTCGTTGTAGTTCTTAACCTGTAGTCCACAATCATATCCTTTGGCAACTTCCTTCACATCGTCTTTGAAACGTTTCAGAGAGCTAAGCGTTCCGGTATATTGAACAACTCCTTCACGAATTACTCGAATACTTGAGTTACGGAAAATTTTCCCTGTAGTTACCATACAACCTGCAATGGTACCCACTTTAGATATTTTAAAGGTTTCTCTAATCTCAGCATTTCCAGTTATTTCCTCTTTCATTTCAGGAGAAAGCATGCCTTCCATAGCGTCTTTCACATCGTTGATTGCGTCGTAGATGATGGAGTAGGATCGGATGTCTATTTCTTCTTTTTCGGCTAGCATACGTGCATTACCCATAGGACGAACATTAAACCCGATAATAATTGCATCTGAGGCAGAAGCCAACAGTACATCAGATTCTGTGATTGCACCAACACCTTTGTGGATGATGTTAACCTGAATTTCTTCGGTAGATAGCTTTTGAAGAGAGTCGGTAAGTGCCTCAACAGAACCATCCACATCACCTTTCAGGATCATGTTCAATTCTTTAAAGTCACCCAAGGCAATTCGTCTTCCAATTTCATCTAATGTGATGTGTCGCTGTGTACGTACATTTTGCTCACGGAGTAATTGTGTTCTTTTAGCAGCGATTTGTTTTGCCTCACGTTCGTCTTCGAGAACATTAAAATTGTCCCCAGCTTGAGGTGCACCATCAAGTCCTAAAACCGATACAGGAGTGGAAGGAGGAGCCGTTTCAATTGTTTTCCCTCTTTCGTCAAACATGGCTCGTACTTTACCACTGTGCTTTCCAGCAAGCAGATAATCTCCAACATTCAGTGTTCCGGTTTGAACCAGAATTGTAGATACATAACCACGACCTTTATCGAGGTAGGCTTCAACTACTGTTCCTTTGGATTTTCTATTCGGATTTGCTTTAAGCTCTAATAATTCGGCTTCTAACAATACTTTTTCTAACAATTCTTTTACGCCAGTACCTTTTAAAGCAGAGATGTCTTGGGATTGAATTTTTCCTCCCCAATCCTCAACCATAAGATCCATTTGAGCAAGCGCTTCTTTGATCTTTTCAGGATTAGACGTTTCTTTATCTACCTTGTTGATTGCAAAAATAATGGGTACACCAGCTGCCTGTGCATGACTGATTGCTTCCTTAGTTTGCGGCATGATATCATCATCCGCAGCGATTACGATGATTGCAATATCCGTTACTTGAGCTCCACGAGCACGCATCGCCGTAAAGGCTTCGTGACCAGGAGTATCTAAAAATGTTATCTTCTGTTTGTTTTTTAGTACAACAGAATATGCTCCAATGTGTTGTGTAATCCCTCCCGATTCGCCTGCAATTACATTTTCGCTTCGGATATGATCTAAGAGTGATGTTTTACCGTGATCTACGTGACCCATAACGGTAACAATAGGGGCACGAGCAATAAGATCTTCTTCTTTTTCCTCAACCTCTTCTGTAAAGTTTTCTTCAAGATCACTCTTTACAAAGTCTACTTCAAAACCAAATTCGTCTGCAACAATACTCAAGGTTTCAGCATCCAAACGTTGGTTCATGGTAACCATGATTCCAAGTGACATACAGGCAGAAATAATTTGAGTCCCGCTAACTTCCATGAGGGTCGCTACTTCACCTACAGTAATGAATTCTGTTACTTTGATTATTTTGCTATCAGCCTCTAATTGCGCTAATTCTTCCTCTGTTTTTTGACGGTGTTGAACCCGTTTGTCTCTTCGGTATTTGGCCCCTTTAGACTTATTCGATTTCCCTTGAAGTTTTTCAAGAGTTTCTCTAATTTGCTTTTGTACTTCTTCTTCTGTTGGCTCAACTTTAGGGACTGCAGCTGGTCGGTTTGGGCGACCGCTTCTATTCTGACCTCCATTACCTCGTCGGCTGCTTATAGACCCTACTCCAGGTTTTTTAGGGGCAGGTGCTGGGTCTTTACTTATTCTTTTACGTTTTTTCTTACGAGCATCTTCAACACTTTTTTCTTTCTTATTAAAAGAATCAAGGTCGATGACTAAACCGGTCTTTTTGGGGCCGGATAGTTTGGCGTATTTTGTAGTGATTGTAGCGTCTACTTCAGCAGCACCTTCTCCAGCTTCTGGAGTTTCCGTTGCAGTTCCTTCTTCAGCAGCTGCTGTCGGAGCTTCAATTTTAACTTCAGTTTCTGTTTTCTCATCGGTTACCACAGGAGTTTCCAATGGTGCTTCAACTTCCGCTTCTGGCTTTTCTGCAGTTGGAGTTTTCTCTTCAACAGCCTTAGGAGCTTTTGGCTTTTTGGGAGCTTCTTTTTTAACGGCAACTTTTGGTGCGTCTTTTACCGATTTAGCTGCAGTTTTTGCAGGTTCTTCAGCAGCAGGCTTTT
>DLQQ01000077.1:18267-19015 GCA_002477625.1 Candidatus Arcticimaribacter sp. UBA7428 | reverse complement strand
AATTGTACCGACCGCTTTGGGTCGATTCAAATTGGCAGAGGCGCGAATTACTTGCTGTTTCTCCAGGCGTTCTTTTTCTCGCTTTTGCTTCTCGAGTTCAAGTTCTTCTTGCTTCAAGCGTTGAGCTTCTTTTTCCTTCCGCTTTTCTTCACTTTTCTCGTGAGAAGCGTCTTTCTTGGATTTATCGGTCTCAAATTCATCCAACAATACTTTGTATACCTCCTGTGATATTTTGGTAGTAGGACGTGCCTCTACCTCATGACCTTCTTGAACGAGATGTTCAACAGCTCTATCTAGAGATATATTAAGTTCCCTTAGGACTTTATTTAATCGTATTGTCGGTTGATCAGGCATACTTATTTTTTCTTCGATTCAAAAATATGGAAATTAACTTCCTAAAACTAATCTTCGAATTCCTCTTTTAATATTTTAAATACTTCCAATATGGTTTCTTCTTCCAAATCAGTTCGTTTTGCTAGATCAGATACCTCCAATTCTAAGATACTTTTTGCAGTATCTAAACCAACTTTTTTGAATTCATCAATTACCCATGATTCGATTTCATCTGTAAACTCAGCTAATTCAACATCTTCTTCAGCTCCTTCACGATACACATCAATCTCGTAGCCAGTTAATTGTCCTGCAAGGCGGATGTTCAGCCCTCCTTTTCCAATCGCTTTAGACACTTCTTCAGGGTTTAAAAATACCTGTACACGTTTGGTTTCTTCATTAATTTTCAATGAATTGA
>DLQQ01000077.1:0-18201 GCA_002477625.1 Candidatus Arcticimaribacter sp. UBA7428 | reverse complement strand
ACGAACAATGCCGTGAATACGAGAACCTTTCATCCCAACACAAGCACCAACTGGATCAATACGATCATCGTATGAATCTACCGCTACTTTGGCTTTTTCTCCTGGAATACGCACCGCTTTCTTGATGGTTATGAGGCCGTCAAAAACTTCTGGAATTTCTTGTTCAAAAAGTTTTTCTAAGAATATAGGCGACGTTCTAGACAGTATTATTCGGGGTTTGTTTCCTCGAAGCTCTACAGACTCTATAATTCCACGGATGTTATCTCCTTTACGGTAAAAGTCAGAAGGTATTTGGCGGTCTTTTGGTAAAATAAGCTCATTCCCGTCGTCGTCCAACAAAATTACTTCTCTACTTCTGACGTGGTGAACCTCGGCAGTATAAATTGCACCCTCAAGTTCTTTAAACTGTTTGAAAATGTTGTTACTGTCGTGTTCGTATATTTTTGCAATTAGGTTTTGACGCAAGGATAAGATCGATCGTCTCCCTAAGTCTATAAGCTTCACTTCTTCTGAAACATCTTCTCCAACTTCAAAATCAGGCTCAATTTTTTGAGCTACAGTAAGTTCAATTTCTTGATTTGGATCTTCGACTTCACCATCTGCAACTACAATACGGTTACGCCAAATTTCTAAATCCCCTTTGTCGGGGTTGATGATGATATCAAAGTTATCATCCGAACCAAATTTACGTTTTAGCGTATTTCTAAAAACTTCTTCCAAAATAACCATAAGGGTTACCCGGTCAATTAATTTTTCATCTTTAAACTCAGAAAAGGAATCAATAAGTGCTAAATTTTCCATTTTTGTTATGCTAATTTATTTAATAATCACCTTTGCGCTTTTTATGGACACAAAAGGCAGTTCTTTAATTTTCGTTACGGTTACTTTACCCTTGCCTATTGGTTTAGGCTCTCTTGCTTTCCATTCTAAGGTAATCCCCTTCTGGTCAGCTTGTGTTAAATTTCCAATTAGTATTTCATCCTCAGAAGTAAGAACCTCTAAGGTTCTTCCTACATTTTTCTCATATTGCCGAGGCATTGTCAAGGGAGATCCAACTCCTACTGAACTAACTTCGAGAGAGAAATCGAACTCTTCTCGGTCGATATTATGTTCAATTTGACGGCTTATAGCGATACATGATTCAAGCTTAACGCCCTCATCTCCATCGATTAAAACACGAATGCTGTTGTCTGTCCCGATCTTTAATTCAATTAAAAACAGGTTTGGATTTTCATCCAGTGCAACTTGCAACAATTCGGATACTAAACTTTTAAAATTCATTATAAAAAAAAAGGGGACTTATAGTCTCCTCTGTGGTATTTGTTCAGAAATTCATGCAAATATAATTATTTTTTGCCATTATTTTTTATTAAACCAGATGTTTTTTTTATTATTGAAGCACCTAAATTTTATATCATGCGCAATACTAAATGTTTTTACATTGGTTTATTCTGTCTATTTTTCACTTCCAACATTTTTTCTCAAACCACCGTTCAAGGTAAAATCCTCGATGAACAAGGAGAAGGTTTGCTGGGTGCAAATATCATTATCAATTGAACAAGCCAAGGAACCGTTTCAGATCAGAATGGAAATTTTAACCTAACAACATCAAAGGACATTCCGTTTGAAATTGAAGTTTCTTTTATTGGATTTCAATCTCAGAACATAACCGTCAACACACAGCAGTTGGGTGCCATAACACTCGCTGTTGAAAATTCTTTTGATGAAGTTATAATTTCAGCCTCACGTAGGGCTAAAAAACTACAAGAAGCCCCGTCGGCTGTATCCGTAATTACAGCCAAGCAAGTAACCGAATCTGGTGGATCGCTATCCCCACTTCGAGCCTTGATCAACACCCCAGGGGTTGAATTACAACAACAGACCGGTCAACGGGTCAATATTGCGTTACGTGGAAGTAGTGGTGTTTTTTCTACCAGTGTATTCCCTATGCTTGATTATCGCTCTTTAATTTACCCTGGATTGGAATTTTTCGATTCTCAAAACTCCCCAATCAACCAAATTGACGTCGAACGTGTGGAGGTTGTTCTAGGGCCTAGCTCAGCGCTATACGGTCCTGATGTTACTTCAGGAGTCGTTCACTTCATCTCTAAAGATCCGTTTAAACATCCGGGCACTAGGGCCGAACTAATTTATGGAGAGCGCAATACTTTTAAAGTTGCTGTACGTCATGGAGGGCACAACACCAACGAAACCTTTGGGTATAAAATTAATGCCCGATAAGGAAGTGGAAATGACTTTACTCTTGATCCAGATGACGCCGAGGACCAAGCCATATTAAGCAACTTCCGAACGGCAATCAGAAGAGCCTCAATTACCAATGCTGGAAATGTAAACACGGACGAAAGTGGAACTGAATTATTCAACACTACACAAACACAAATCCCAGGATATTGGTCGGCAGCTGCAAAATGCTAGCCTGTATTTTAGGCCTAAGAATGGAATGGAGGTAGTAACTGCTGGGGGTTGGAATGCTGGAAAAGCAATTTTCTATAACGATCTCGGAGAAGGACAAGCCTATGGAAATGAATATTGGGGACAGGCCCGTTTCAAATACAAAGGCTGGTTTGCACAAACCTATTATATTAAAAATGATGGAGGAGATGACAGTAACCCAAATTATTTAAATCGAACAGGATTAATTGTACCTCTAGAACGCTCACATTACGAAGCTCAAATTCAATACAATTTTAATGTACCAACCCTATCGAATTCAGAATGGACCGTAGGTTTAGATTATCGTGATGCAAAAGCAGATACCGAAAACCATGTTTATGGAAGAAATGAAGACAATGATGATTATATGCTTTACGGGGCCTATGCTCAAGCAAAATTTAAACTTGAACCTAAACTAGATCTGTTTTAACGGGACGTTATGACGGTTGTAATTTTACCTCAGAAAAAACATTTTCGCCTCGAGCAGCTTTGGTTTTTAAACCCTCGCCCTATCATAACTTACGTTTCAGTTTCAACCAAGCAGCAAACCCACTTCCTGCTTCTGATCTTTATTTTGATTTACCGATTCAAACTGTCCCAGGAGTTTTTGATGTTTGGATTACGGGAGCTGTGAATCCGTATACCTTTGGAAGCAACCCGCAGATTGACTGGCTCATTCCAGGAGTTCCAAATACGCCTGTTGCCGCTGGTTTTCCTTTAGCTGCAGCTTACGCTGCTGTAACTGGTGCTGTTTTAGAAGGGCTCACAGCCATTGCTGCAGCTGATCCTTCACTCGCCCAATTACTCCCTATTGTAAGTGGCGTTTTACAAGATCCTATTAGTGCTCCTGCAGGATTTAGCCCAGTAGTTACGACCGACACCAAAGGAGTACCCTTAGTAGCTGAAGATGGAAACATCAACCTCATTTCTACTTTGAAATCCTTTGAATTTGGTTATAAAGGCGTTTTTAATAAGCGTCTATCCGTAGGTTTCGATCTCTATTATTTGGAGCAAAAGGTAATGCTGGTTTCCAACAAATTAGTCCAGTAGCCACTATTGTAGGCTTAGAAAGCGCACTTGGTCAAGGGGTACAAACTTCTACGCAGCCAAAAATTGAAGCACTCCTAATTGGAGCAGGCTTCGATGCTGCCACTGCCGCTGCTACTGCAAACGCTGTTGGACAACAACTCAACGGAGCCTATGCTCAAGCTGGTGCAGGGTTTCTTCAAGAACTTGCAAATGCTGGTCTTCCCTTCCACGGAGTCGTTCCAACAGATGAAGCTCCCGGAGGAGATGCCGCAAAATTAATTTTTGGCTACATCACACGGGATCCAAATCGGGTGAGTACCAATTGGGGGTTTGAGTTCAATTCCAAATATTTCTTAACCGAAAACCTTACTTCTTTTGTCAATTACACTTGGTTTAGTCGATCAGAAGGAGAACCCGGAGATCTGAATTTTCCACAAAATAAAGTACGGTCTGGAATAAGCTACCAATCCAATAAAAATTTAAGCGGAAGTTTTTCTTATCAATGGGATCAAGGTTACACTTCTAATGTAGCTAATTTTCCAGGAGAAATTGACGCTAAATCTTTATTTGATATAACCCTAGGATTTAAGTTTAATACAGAATTAAAACTGGAAGTTTCTGCAACAAACTTATTGAACAACGAATTTAGAGCGTTGCCTGGATTACCTAAAATCGGAAGAACAGCTACGGCAAGGTTGCTTTTAGATTTATAATAATCAAAATAAAAAGTGTACTTTTAATCAAATCAGACCATTATCATGAAAAAAGTGATCTTAATTTTAGGAGGGGCTTTGCTCCTCCTAGTTCTATATAAAACCGTTGGATCTGGTTTACCGGAATACAATCCTGAACGCAGCTATGTTGATTTAGAAACTGAAATTTTGGAGGCTTTTATCTTAGCAAAAGACAGCGCAACAATCGAACTTCCCGAAGGGCATTTTCTGTTTTCTCAGTCCCTAAGTATGGATGACAAAAAACACATAACCATCAAAGGAAAAGGGATGGATAAAACGGTTCTTTCATTCAAAGGGCAAGCAAAAGGAGCTGAGGGAATCTTAATCACAAACTGCACCAATTTTACCATCGAAGATTTAACCATCGAAGATGCGGCTGGAGACAACCTCAAGATAAGTGAATCAAAAAATGTAATCATTCGTAATGTACGAACCGCATGGACCGGGACGATTTCTACTCAAAATGGAGCTTATGGCATCTACCCTGTTCTTACTCAAAACCTCTTGATAGAAGGATGCGAAGCCATTGGAGCTTCGGATGCTGGAATCTATGTTGGACAATCGAAAAATGTTGTAGTACGCAACAACAGGGCTTTTTATAATGTAGCGGGGGTTGAAAGCGAAAACAGTACGGATGTCGAAATCTACGAAAACGACATTTACGAAAACACCAGTGGTTTATTGATTTTTAATCTTCCTAAACTTACTCTTTACGGTAAAAATGTAACCGCTTACAACAATCGGATTTACAACAATAACATTGAAAATTTTGGTGTAAAAGGATCGATTATCAGTGGCGTTCCCAAAGGTACAGGGGTCATTATCATGGCAACACAGGATGTCAATTTTTACAACAATACAGTTGAAGATCATGTGACTAATAATCTTTCGATAGTAAGTTACTTAGTGTTTGCTGCAGAAGAAGAAGTTGAAGCTATTGTGAGTCAAGACGTCCAAAGTAGAGGGATTCGAGCAGTAGAAACAGATTATGAATCCGATACTGCATATAATCCCTATCCTGGAAATGTGTCCATACAGAATAATGTATTTAAAAATAAATTTTGGTTTCCCACGCTGAGTAACGAATATGGCTGGCTGATGCTTTTTAAAAACAAAGCGACCATTCCCGATGTGGTTTATGACGGAATCCTACCTGATGGGGCTGCCCTTCAAGATGCCGAACACAAGATTTGTATAGGAGACAACGGAACTTTTAATTTTGTATTTATGGATGCCGCTCATGACTTTGATGCTTTTTCTAACGATGTATCGCCCTATACGTGTATACTCGATTTATAAGCTATAAACAATGACATACCAACGAATTCTATTGTGCTGCATAATCTTTATAGGCTGCCTTTCTTGTCAGGATGATGCAAACAAAAGAATTGTTCCAAAAGCAAAAAAAATAACCTCTGCCAAACCCCTAATACAACACAACAATACAGAAAAAGAAACGCTCTCGGAATATGGTTTTTTCAAATTGCCATTAGCCAATCTAGAGCCCACCGATGGCGTTGTTTTATATGACCTTAATAGCCCACTTTTTTCTGACTATGCCTTCAAAAAACGCTTTGTTTATCTCCCCGATTCCAAAAAAATAAACTACAAAAACAAAGGGGTTATGGACTTTGAAAATGGAAGTGTTCTCATCAAAAATTTTTATTATCCCAAAGATTTTAGAAAACCCGAACAAGAAAAAAGAATCATAGAAACCCGACTATTGATCAAGGAAGATGATGCTTGGAAACCCCTCAACTATATCTGGAACAAAGAGCAAACCGAGGCAACTCTGAATTATGTTGGAAAACAAGAATTGGTGTATTGGATCGACAACGAAGGGGCTGAAAGAAGTGTTTCCTATGCTGTTCCAAATTTAAACCAATGTAAAAACTGTCATGCCAGAGGAAAAAATATTACCCCCATTGGGCCCACAGCCGCTCAATGGAACAAAACCTATTCGCTTGCACTCAGCGATAAAAATCAACTGGATTATTTTTATGAAAAAGGGATTCTTGAGGAGCTCATAGAACCTGCTTTACGCCCTAAAATGCCGGTATGGAATGATGCTTTACTTCCTTTAGACCCCCGTGCCAAAGCCTATCTAGATGCCAATTGTGCCCACTGTCATAACCTTGAAGGGAGTGCAAAGAATTCAGGATTATACCTCAGCTATACCCAAACCGATGCTCGTAAGCGAGGAGTTTTTAAACCCCCAATTGCCGCTGGGAAAGGATCGGGCGATTTCATCTACGACATTGTTCCTGGGCATCCCGAAGAATCGATTTTAATTTATCGTATGAAAAGCAATGACCCCTCCATTCGAATGCCCGAAATAGGACGATCTATTGCTCATACTGAAGGACTTAATTTATTGGAACGCTATATAGAAGAGCTCGCTCAAAACAAATAAAATATCATCTCTTTCTGGCGAAAATATCTTCTTTTTTGATCTATCTTTGAGTATTAGTCTTTAAAAAGAAACATTCCATGCTTCCGCTCGATTTTAAATCCGGTTTTGTGTTTTCAAAACACAAAGAAAAGGTACAAACCCCCTTCGAACGTTTATTCGAAATATTCAAAGAACTCATCACCCACACTTCTGGAGATTTTGATGAGGCCATTGACTGGCTTCGAGAGTTGGATATTGAATACAAGTTGACCGATGAAGACTATACCATCGACGATTTTATAAAAGATTTATTAAAAAAATCCTTTGTACAGCCTAAGACTGGAACTGGCGGAAAAGGAGATGGAATGCAACTCACTGCTAAAACAGAAAAGTTATTGCGAGAACACGCATTGAAACAGATTTTCGGAAAATTAAAACGTTCCGGTTCTGGGGATCATAAAACCAAAAAACAAGGGCAAGGAGAAGATGGATCTGGCGAATTGAAAGCCTATCAGTTTGGAGATGGTTTAGAGAAAATCGATGTTACTCAAAGCATCAAAAATGCTCAAATACGTTCGGTTGGAGAGGATTTTACCCTACAACACGAAGATTTGGTTGTTGAAGATTCCATGCATAAAACCCAAATGAGTACCGTTTTGATGATCGACATCAGTCACAGTATGATTCTCTATGGAGAAGATCGGATTACGCCAGCAAAAAAGGTAGCGATGGCTTTGGCCGAGCTCATTACAACCCGCTACCCAAAAGACACCCTCGATATTTTGGTGTTTGGGAATGATGCTACTCCCATTGCACTGAAAGATATTCCCTATCTCGAAGTTGGACCCTATCACACCAATACGGTTGCAGGACTTGAATTGGCAATGGATCTTTTGAGAAGAAAGAAAAACACCAACAAGCAAATTTTTATGATTACAGACGGGAAACCAAGTTGTCTTAAAATGCCCGATGGAACCTATTATAAAAACAGTGCAGGACTCGATGAAATGATTGTAGAAAAATGCTACAATATGGCCCGTCAAGCAAAAAAAATACATATTCCGATTACTACCTTTATGATTGCCCAAGATCAATACCTCAAGCAATTTGTTCGCAAATTTACCGAGGCAAATCAAGGGAAAGCTTTCTTTACCGGCCTAAAAGGTCTGGGAGAAATGATCTTTGAAGATTACGAAAAAAACAGAAAAAAACGCTTAGGATAATATTCCATTACACCGATACATTACTATGAAGAAAGAACGTGCTACTACCCTTGGAGAATTAAAAAAAACCGATTATGCATCTAGATCCATCCAACTTGAACTTGCCGAAAACCTAAAAGCCTGTTTAGGCTCTGGAAAAGCAACCTTTCAAGGATTAATTGGTTACGAAAATACAGTGATTCCAGATGTAGAGCGTGCTATTCTTTCGGGACACAACATCAATTTATTAGGACTAAGAGGCCAGGCAAAAACACGTTTAGCCCGACAGATGACGGAATTGCTCGATGAATGGATTCCTGTGGTAACGGGCTCAGAAATCAATGACGACCCCTTGGACCCCATCAGCCTTGAAGCAAAAAGAATTATAGCGGAACAGGGTGACAAGACTCCGATTGAATGGTTACACCGATCGGATCGTTTTTTCGAAAAACTAGCAACTCCCGATGTAACGGTAGCCGATCTTATTGGAGATGTAGATCCTATAAAAGCATCCAACCTCAAGCTTTCATATGCCGATGAACGGGTTATTCATTTCGGAATGATTCCAAGAGCACACCGTTGTATTTTTGTGTTGAATGAACTCCCCGATTTACAAGCGCGTATTCAGGTTGCTTTGTTTTCTATTTTACAGGAAAAAGAAATTCAAATTCGTGGTTTCAAGCTGCGACTTCCAATAGCTGCGCAATTAATATTTACTGCAAATCCAGAAGACTATACCAATAGAGGAAGTATAGTAACTCCCCTAAAAGACAGAATTGGATCGCAAATACTAACGCATTATCCTCACAATCGGGATATTGCCAAAGCGATTACAAAACAAGAAGCCGTACTTACTGAAAAACAAGCAGCAGAGATTCATGTACCAGAACTCGCGCGAGACATCCTTGAACAAATTGGTTTTGAAGCCAGAAAAAGTGAATTTGTAGACTCTAAAAGTGGGGTGAGTGCACGGATGAGTATTACCGCTTTCGAAAATTTAATCAGTACCGCTGAGCGCAGAGCACTGATCAATAACGATGCAACTACTTCCATAAGAATGTCAGACTTTATGGGAATCATTCCTGCCATCAACGGTAAGATTGAATTGGTGTATGAAGGAGAACAAGAGGGGGCTGAACAAATTTCCTACCACCTGATCTCAGAGTCCATCAAAACACTTTTTACAGATTATTTTCCTAAAATAGAAAAGCTTCAAAAAGAGGATGAAGTTGGACCTTACGATACTATTTTAGAATGGTTCTTTAAAGACAATGAACTCTTTTTAGAAGATGTGCTTCCCGATCGTTCCTACCAAGATTCGTTGACCTTAGTCCCTGGAATTAAAGAGGTTTTGGATACTCATCTAAAAGGGTGCGATGAAAAAGACCGTTACTTTATGATGGAGTTTTTACTTTGGGGATTGGAGTCCAATAAAAAACTAAATAAATACCGAACCTTAGAAGGGTTTCAATTCAAAGATTCTCTAGGCAGTTACATAAGCGGTTTATAATCATTATTGGCGCATACTGTCAATCGAAGTAGAATTTAAGATTTTTAAGGTCTGATCGCGAACCTCCTCAAATACAGGTTTGATTTGACATATCTTTTCGTCACATTCTTCGCAATTGGCATAATAGTTCAACGAGACGCAGGGCAACATTGCAATAGGCCCATCTACTGCTCGCATCAGATCGGCTAAATTGATTTCTTTGGGGTCCTTTAAAAGTTTATAACCACCCGTTTTTCCACGCTTACTTTGAACGAACTGAAAGTTCCTTAATTCACGTAAAATTGTTTCTAAAAACTTTTTAGGAATAAGTTCCTGCTCTGCAATTTCGGAAGAAAAAATAGAGCGCTCCTCCTCTTGATGATCTGCTAGATACAACAAGGCCTTTATGGCGTATTTACATTTTTTTGAGATCATAAGTTTAAAAAATTTTGCTAGCCTGATGGAGCTATTACAAAGGTAAAGAATAAAACTTTAATCTTAATTCCTATAAAGTTAATAGAGTTTATAGGTTTGATTCTAAATAAAATATATATTTGCATTCGAATAAAGCGTATGCTAACGGAAATTGTACTAAATAAAGTCAAAAAAAACAAGCCAAAAACTACTGGTGAAAAGACATATCGTAGCCTTTTGAAGTCAGTGAGTTGGCGTATTCTAGGTACAATAGATACCATCATAATCTCGTATTTAATAACCAATACGTTGGATTTTGCGCTTCGTATTGGATTTGTAGAACTACTGACTAAAATGGGGCTGTATTTTTTGCATGAACGCCTATGGAACAAAATAAAATGGGGTAAAAAGTAAGACTATGGAAAAAGAATATCTTGAAAAGCTCAATAATAAGGTTGTACATAAATCCCTTGCCGAAGCTTTTGAAATCCTCTTGGAGCTGAAGCTAGGAAAACTTGCCTTTTCAACTTCGTTTGGACAAGAAGACCAGGTACTCACGGATTTTATCTTCAAAAATGATTTTCCTATATCGGTTTTCACACTAGATACAGGACGATTGTTCGAAGAAACCTATACGATATACCACCAAACAATTAAGCACTATAAAAAACCCATAACACCTTATTTTCCTGACACTAAAAAGGTAGAAGCATTAGTAGAAGCAAAAGGGCCATTGAGTTTCTACGATAGTGTTGCCAACAGAAAAGAATGTTGCGGAATAAGAAAAGTAGACCCGCTTCAAAGGGCCCTTCAAGGAGTAGACGTTTGGATTACCGGTTTGCGGGGGTCTCAAAGTTATTTTAGGGAGCAGCTTCAAGTATTCGAATTCGATTCTTCTTTTGGGCTCATCAAATTTAATCCATTGATTCATTGGAGCTTGGAAGATGTAATTGGGTATTTAAATCAACATAAGGCTCCTCAAAATATCCTTCACTCCAAGGGCTTTGCAAGCATAGGCTGTGCGCCCTGTACCCGAGCAATCGAAAAAGGAGAAGACCTTCGGTCTGGAAGATGGTGGTGGGAAAACAGCAAAAAAGAATGTGGACTACATCAAACTCAAATCGCTAAATAGTAACCCATGAACATACTCAAACAACTGGAAGAAGAAGCCATTTACATCATCCGTGAGGTCGTTGGTCAATTCGATAAACCGGCCTTACTTTTTTCTGGAGGAAAAGATTCGATTGTACTCTTACATCTGTGTCATAAAGCATTCTTGCCCGCACGAATCCCCTTCCCTTTGGTACACATAGACACCGGGCATAACTTCCCAGAAACGCTTACACTTCGTGATAAACTCATAGAGCAATATCAAGTTAAACTACACATTGGTTTGGTTCAAGACAGCATAGATCAGGGAAAAGTAACAGAAGAAAAAGGTCGTTTTGCAAGTCGAAATAGTTTGCAAACCTCCACCCTATTGGAAACCATAAGCAACTTAAAGCTTGATGCGTGTATGGGTGGTGCTCGAAGAGATGAAGAAAAAGCACGAGCCAAAGAACGTGTATTTTCTGTTCGTGACGATTTTGGTCAATGGAATGAAAAGTTACAACGCCCCGAATTATTCGATCATTTGAATGGTGCAATTCACTCCGGAGAGCATATTCGAGCGTTTCCGATAAGCAACTGGACCGAACTCGATGTATGGGAGTATATACGTCAAGAAAAATTAGAAATCCCAACGATTTATTATGCACATGAAAGAGCCGTCTACGATCGGGAAGGTCAATTGATGCCCGTAACAGAATTTCATCAAATTGATCCCAATCAAATCAAAGTTCAATCGGTTCGATTCAGAACCGTTGGCGATATGAGTTGTACAGCTGCTGTCCTATCAAAAGCAGAGGAACTCGATGTTATCATCGAAGAAATTAGAACCTCAACTTATTCTGAAAGGGGTGCACGAATGGATGACAAACGCTCAGAAGGAGCAATGGAAGAACGGAAAAAAATAGGATACTTTTAAAATCAAGATTTATGGACTTATTGCGAATTGCAACGGCAGGTAGTGTTGATGATGGTAAAAGCACCTTAATCGGAAGATTACTTTATGAAACCGGTTCTTTAAAAGAAGATCAACTGAAGCACATAGAAGAAAAGAGTGCTTCCAACGGTTTGGATCACTTAGACTTTTCTTTAGCTACAGATGGCTTGCTCACAGAAAGAGAACAAGGGATTACTATTGATGTTTCTCATCTGTATTTTAAAACAAAAAAAAGACGTTTTATCATTGCTGACTCTCCTGGCCATATTGAATATACAAGAAATATGGTGACGGGAACTTCTAATTCAGATGCAACGCTTCTGCTTCTAGATGCGCGAAAAGGGGTTATTGAGCAAACTAAACGACATTTCTACATCACACAATTATTGGGGATTAAAAAAGTGATTTTCGCTGTAAATAAGATGGATTTGGTCGGCTATGATCAAAATGTATTTGATAGAATTAAAGAAGATATAGCCCACCTTATTCAAAATCAGAACACAAAAGATCTAACGGCTTATTATATTCCTCTTTCAGCACTCAAAGGAGATAATCTCCTTCTGAAAAGCCCAAAAATGGGTTGGTTCAGCGGGAAAGTACTTTTCGATCTAATTGAAAACATCGCAGTAAATGAACCTCCATCTAAAGAAAATGTTCTACAAGTGCAAACGGTTATTCGACCCAAGTTAGCTGCTTATCACGACTATCGAGGTTTTGCGGGAAAGGTTAAAAGTGGATCTTTTTCGGTTGGAGATGCGATCGAAGTTTTTCCTTCAGGAACCAAAACAAAGATTAAGTCCATTGAACAGTATGGCGTTAATCAAGAACAGGTCAGTCAAGGCCAAAATGCAACGCTTCTTCTCGAAGATGAAGTTAATGTGTCCAGAGGAGATTCTCTTTTTACACCAAGTAATTCTATTGAGTTTACAAAAATAATAAACGCAAAAGTTTGCTGGATGCAAGACAAAGCGCTGCAGGCAGAACAAAAATATTTATTGCAGTTTGGATCGAAGAAGTCACTTGCCAAAATAACCGATGTTAGTGAACGAATTGACGTATCGAGTGATGGATCGAAAGAAACCACAGCCCTTGGATTGAATGACATTGGTATAGCTTCATTTCAATTAGCCCATCCGGTTCTCTGTATTCCCTATCCAGAAAATAAAAACCTAGGGAGCTTTATAATCATCGACATAAACACAAACAATACGGCCGGAGTCGGCTTCATAGAATAAGAATGGAAAGTTTTAGAACAGAATTAGAAAACCCGATTGTAGAAAAAGATATTCTTGATTTAGAAAAGAAGATTTTTGAATTTAAAAACAATCAGATTGACGAAGAAAAATTTCGGAGTTTACGCCTAGCCCGAGGAGTGTATGGACAACGTCAACAAGGCGTTCAAATGATACGCATCAAACTCCCAATGGGAAAGTTTACAGCAAAACAACTGCGCCGAATCGCTGATGTTTCGGATGAATATGCCAGTAGTAATTTACACATAACTACACGTCAGGATATTCAAATACACTATGTTTTATTGGATCGAACTCCTGAGTTATGGGCTACGTTAGAAAAAGATGAAATTACCCTAAGAGAGGCATGCGGAAATACCGTTCGAAATGTTACAGCCTCTGTTATGGCAGGAGTCGATCCAAACGAAGCCTTTGATGTTACTCCCTATGCCCAAGCCTTTTTCGAATACTTCCTCCGCAACCCAATCTGTCAAGAAATGGGTCGAAAATTCAAAGTCGCTTTTTCAAGCTCTTCAGTCGACGATGCTTTGACGTTTATTCACGATTTAGGCTTTATTCCAAGGATTGAGAAGGGAGTTCGTGGTTTTCGTGTTCTTTTAGGTGGTGGAATTGGATCACAACCCGTGGATGCACAAGAAGTCTTTAGCTTTTTAGCTACTGATAAAATCATCCCCTACAGTGAGGCGGTAATTCGTGTTTTTGATCGGCACGGAGAACGTAACAAAAGGAATAAAGCACGGCTCAAGTTTTTAATTAAAGAAATTGGTCTTGATGCGTTTAAGCTTTTAGTGGAACAAGAAATGAAGGTTGTGAATCATCAAGTATATGCTATTGAACCTAAAAAACGCACCTTAAAGGAAGCGAAGTTTGTTGGTGCAATTTCAATAAATACTAGTCCTGCCTTTGAAGCTTGGAAAAAAGCCAACACTTTTACTCAAAAACAAACCGGTTATGTAGCTCTTGGGCTGCCGATAAAAACAGGAGATATTGCTTCGGACAAAGCGCGTTTATTAGCCGACCTAATCGAGCAGTTTACACGCGATGACAATCGTTTTTCGATAGGTCAAAGCATCCTACTCCGCGATGTGAAAGAAGAACATCTTCCGGCTCTGTATGATGCCTTGGAACAACTAGACCTCCACCGTATCGGATTTCATAAGATAAACGATATCGTTACCTGTCCTGGAACCGACACCTGTAATCTTGGAATAGCTAGTAGCATGGGCTTAGCTGATGAATTACAAAAAGTAATAGAAACCGAATTTTATTCGCTTATCAACACCCACGAGATTCAAATAAAAATCAGCGGTTGTATGAATGCCTGCGGACAACATACCCTAGCCCATATTGGTTTCCAAGGGATGACTCTAAAGTCAAATGGGTTGATTGCTCCCGCTACACAAATCCTTTTGGGAGGGGGAGTCCTTGGAAATGGAACGGGTCGATTTGCAGATAAACTGCTCAAGGTCCCTGCAAAAAGAACACCCGATGTTTTGCGCTGGATTTTGACCGATTTTGAATTCAATCGAGCAGAAGAGGAGGATTTCTTTGCCTATTATGACCGAAAAACCAAGGACTACTTTTATCAAAACTTAAAACATTACAGTGCTGTTGAACACTTAGCAGCCGGAGATTTTATTGATTTTGGAGCAAAGGAAAAGTATGAGAAAGCAATTGGTATAGGTGAGTGTGCTGGAGTTACCATCGACTTGATTCAAACCTTGATTTTTGAAGCAGAAGAAGCCTTAGGATCGGCCAATGAAGCTTTGGTTGAAAAACGGTTTGGAGACGCATGTTATCATGCGTATAATGGGCGCATTCGAGCTGCAAAGGCTTTGTTGACTTCGGTCGATGCCAAAACCAATAGTCATGCCTCTATTATAGCAAGCTTTGACACCTATTTCCCTGCCTTCAAAACAGAACAATCCCGTTCCTTTTCAGAAGGAATAGCAGATTTTAGAAACACCCAATCCGATGAAGCTTTCGCCAATACTTTTTTAGAAGAAACTAAGAAAACCATTCAATGGATCAAAAACTCAAGAAATGCAACAGTTGAATAAGGGTAGTATTTGTCTGGTTGGAGCCGGTCCAGGGGATCCAGAATTGATTACCCTAAAAGGGCTCAAAGCAATTCAAAACGCAGAGGTAATTCTATACGATGCTTTGATTAATCCCCTGCTTCTAGATCACAATCCGGTAGCTAAGAAAATATTTGTAGGGAAACGTAGAGGTTTTGCTCAAAAAACCCAAGAGGAAATCAACCAATTATTGGTGCATTTTGCCGCACAAAACAAAAAAGTTGTTCGTCTTAAAGGGGGTGATCCGTTGCTTTTTGGTCGAGCCTGTGAAGAACTTTCCTATGCCGCTTTATTTGACATTGAAACGTCAATTATTCCAGGAATATCTTCTTTCACAGGAATTGCTGCTCAGCATCAAATACCATTGACAAAACGATCGATCTCAGAAAGTTTATGGGTAACTACTGGGCATACCCATGATGGAAAAATATCATCAGACATTCCCTTAGCTGCCCAATCGAGTGCTACCATAGTGGTGCTGATGGGGATGCGTTTCCTGAAGGAAATTATTAGAGCTTTTGGGAGACACAAACCTGAAGATTATCCGGTTGCTATAATCCAAAACGGAACAACTACGGCCGAAAAAGTAGTGTTGGGCACTTTAGGAACTATTGAACAAGAAGTTGTAACACATTCTATTTCAAATCCTGCGAATATTATTTTTGGACCTGCGGTTCTGGATCAAATAACGCAGTATAAAAACTTAAAAAGCACCTTATGTTACCAATGAATCAGCTGTATCCTATATTTCTCAAAACAGAAAGCTTACAGTTTTTGATTGTTGGCGGTGGGAATGTTGCCCTTGAAAAATTAGAATTTTTACTGAAATCTAGCCCCAATGCGCAAATCACAATGGTTGCTCCTTTTTATCGAGAAGCCACCCTGAATTTTGTGGCAAACAAAGTTAATATTCATCTGATCCATCGGGGGTTTAACTCCTATTTCTTGCGTGGTAAACACATTGTAATTGCAACGACCGATGACCCAGTAGTCAATCAAAAAATACATTATTTTTGTAAAAAAAAGAGAATATTAGTTAATGTAGCTGATACTCCCGACCTTTGTGACTTCTATATGGGAGGAATCGTTACTAAAGGGAATTTGAAAATAGGCATTTCAACCAATGGAAAGTCGCCCACCTTAGCCAAAAGAATCCGACAATTTTTAGAAGAATTGTTACCCGAGGAAATCAATGATTTGCTTGACAGCTTACAGAACTATAGAAAAACTTTAGATGGGGATTTTGAATTTAAAGTAAATGAAATGAATAAAATGACTAAATCTATTTTAGAAAGAAATGATACAAACTGATATAATCATCATTGGAGCTGGTCCCGTAGGACTCTTTACCGTATTTGAGGCTGGCCTCATGAAGCTGAGGTGTCACCTAATCGATGCTATTCCGCAAGCTGGAGGGCAACTAAGCGAAATTTATCCAAAAAAGCCCATCTACGATATTCCAGGTTTTCCATCAATTTTAGCGGGGGAACTGGTAGATAATTTACTGAAACAGGCAGCGCCTTTCAATCCTGGGTTTACACTTGGTGAACGTGCAGAAACTATTGAAAAGCATAAAGATGGAAGCTTTGTTGTTACCACAAGCGAAGGCACACAACATCAAGCGCCAACAGTAATGATTGCCGGTGGATTGGGGAGTTTTGAGCCTAGAAAACCGAAAATAGAAACACTAGCTCAGTTTGAAAAAAAGGGTGTGGAATATATGGTTCGAGAACCCGAAGCCTTTGTAGGAAAAAAATTATTCGTCTCAGGCGGGGGAGATTCCGCACTGGACTGGGCAATTTATTTTGCAGAAAACCATGATATCCCTGTAGGGTTGGTTCACAGAACGGATATGTTCAGAGGCCATAAAGATTCGGTTGAAAAAGTATATGCTTTACAAGCGCAAGGAAAAATCGATTTGTATACGCACGCTGAAGTCGTTGACTTACATGGAACAGATAAATTGGAGCAAATAGAATTGAAACAAAAAGACCAAGACAACATTAAAGTTAATGTTGACTATTGGTTACCCCTTTTTGGTTTATCTCCAAAACTAGGCCCCATTGGCGATTGGGGGCTAGAAATTGAAAAGAATGCAATAGTAGTAGACAACAGCTTGGATTATCAAACAAACCTCCCTGGAGTTTTTGCAATTGGTGATGTAAATACCTATCCTGGGAAATTAAAACTCATTTTATGTGGTTTTCACGAAGCTACACTTGCAGTTCAAACAGCTTATAAAATCATACATCCCGACAAACGTTTTACAATGAAATACACTACAGTTCAGGGGATTCAGGGTTTTGAATAGAAGAAATTTTGTTTTCTTTTGGAATCTTTTCGTGAATTTGTAATACTAATTTTAACAGATTTTTTAGAAAACATTACCACGCCCTTAACAAAAGTTTCGTTTGTAACTTGATACATTTACTTTATAGTTTTCATGTATTAGTTAATAATTTTGATTAATTACTCCTCAATCCTTACTGGTGTTGGGGAGTTTTTGTTTTATATCTTTACGCCTGGATGAAAACAAACAAAGATAAAATACACAGCATCGATCTTCACGGAATTCGACATAAACAAGCACTTGAATTGGTGCATAAAACAATAAAAGATTGCGCTGTACACAATAACTTTTCGTTGACTATTATTACGGGGAATTCGACCGTACTCCAAGATCGGATTTTTAAGGAGTGTTTAGAAGGAACTGAATTCACTTATTTTATTCCCTCTTGGAACATGGGGCAAATCATTGTAGAATATGTTCTACTTTAAATCGAATTAAAAAAAATAGCTGATGAGCTGGAATAAATCAAAAATAAACGAAGAGCTAAGCAAGCATCATTAAGAATTTGATGCATTAATTGATCGACTCCCCCTTGAAGTATTTGAAGATAATTCCGCTGATAAATGGTCTGCTGGGCAATTACAACAACACATCATACTATCTTTAAAACCAATCGTTCTTGCAATGCGGCTTCCCAAGTTTTTGTTACGTTATCAATTTGGATTAACCAATCGTCCCCCACGATCTTATGAAGAATTAGTAGTACGCTACCTAAAGGCTTTGGACGGAAGAGCTGCGGTAGCTCCAAAGCGATTTACTCCC
>DLQQ01000072.1 GCA_002477625.1 Candidatus Arcticimaribacter sp. UBA7428 | reverse complement strand
ATTGAACTCGCAGCTCGGTAGATGTTTATTACTTCGGTAGGGTTTTCCATTTCAGCAAGAAAGGTTACACTAACAAAAGTATTCTTACTCGAATTTTTAAGTTTGAGCTTAGCTTGCTTGCCCTCAAATATTTGCTTTAATTTTTCTACCTTCTGTTGGTCTCCTCTGATGATGAATTTAAACAAAAAAGGACCAGGCCATTCTTGTGAATCTGTTAATTGTTCGTGAAAACGTGAATAAAATTCTTCTGGATTTTCTTTAGGAATCATTAAGACCGCTATTTTTACACAAATATAGTTCAAATAGACAAACCCATATATCATCGGATCAAAAACTCCATATAAAATTGTAATCAGTGGTGGACCCGGAAGTGGAAAGACAACCCTGATTAATTTGCTCAAAGAAAGGGGGTACATTTGTTTTGAAGAAATTTCAAGAGACTTTATTCAACTGGGTAAAGAACAGGGGATTGACAACTACTTTAAAACCGATCCACATGCGTTTAGTAACTATTTATGGAAGGGCCGTCAAAAGCAATTTCAACAAGCAACAGTATTAACAACGGACTGCGTTTTCTTCGATCGGGCGGTTCATGATGTTGTTGGCTATTTAAATCACGTAAACGACCCCATTCCCGCTTGGGAAAAACAACTGAATGACTTTGCCTATGACCTTGTTTTTCTAATAAAACCTGTAAAAGAAATTTATCGTCAAGACGAAGGTAGAATGGAGTCTTTCGAAGAAGCACTGAAAGTACATAAGATCCTTACTGAAACCTATAACAAAAGTGGGCTAAAAACCATATCCCTTCCCTTTACAACTCCCCTAGCCCGACTGGATTTAATATTAAAACACATCAAGAATGGATAGTCCAAAGGCATACCTCAAAAAATACTGGGGATACGACAGCTTCCGATCAAAACAAGAGGCTATTATCGGCCGTGTCTTGGAAAATAAGGACACCGTTGCACTGTTACCAACAGGAGGTGGAAAATCTATTTGCTATCAACTTCCAGCGCTGATGACTGCAGGCTGTACTTTGGTCATTTCCCCCTTAATTGCATTGATGCAAGATCAAGTAGAGCAGATGAATGCTAAGGGCATTAAAAGTATGATGCTGACCAACACACAAGCAATGGGTATCCAATTAGACAATTGTTTGTATGGCAACTTTAAGCTACTCTATTGCTCGCCCGAAAAAGCATTGTCTAGTGAATTTAAACTCAGAATTAAAGATTTAAAAATCAATAGAATTGCTGTTGACGAAGCACATTGTATTTCGGAATGGGGAAACGATTTTAGGCCGGCCTTCAAGCAAATAAAAAACCTCCGGAAATTGCTTCCCGACACACCTATTTTGGCAGTAACAGCGACGGCAACTACAAAAGTCTTAGAAGATATAATTTCTAGCCTTGAGCTCGAGAAAACCTGCCTTTTTCAGGAATCTTTTGTCCGGTCGAACATCAGCATCAATACCCTTTTTACCGAAGATAAGTTTGGAACTCTAATCAAGTTACTGTCTGGAAATAAAAAATCAGGAATTGTGTATTGTGGCAGTAGAAAAATGACCGAACAGGTTGCCAAAATACTGCAGCACAACAAGCTGTCAAGTGCCTATTTTCACGGCGGGAGAACCGCAAGTGAACGCAAAGAACTGCTCCATGAATGGCTGAACGAAAAAACCAAAATCATGGTAGCCACCAATGCCTTTGGCATGGGTGTAGATAAAAGTGAAGTTGCTACTGTAATTCATTTAAACCTCCCTTCGAGCATAGAGAATTTTTTTCAAGAAGTTGGTCGCGCTGGGAGAAATGGAGCTCCTGCAAAAACCTTTCTTTTGTTACAACAAAATGACAAGAACAGAATTCGAGATCAGTTTTTAGGCACTCTTCCAGATAAGGGGTTCATTCGCCTGTGCTATAAAAACCTTTGCAATTATCTCAACATAGCCTATGGAGAAGGCAACGAACTGATTAATAATCTTTCTTTGAGTGCCTTTTGCAAAACCTATGATTTAAATCCCAAAAAAGCACTTGCAACTTTATCTTACCTAGAACAAGAAGGTGTTTGTAATCTCATTCAATACAACAAACAACGAGCAACCGTCAAATTTTTATTGAACCAAAATCAAATTCTTGAGTTACTTAAAGATCAATCGGAAACGTCAAAAGTCATTCAAGGCATTATACGCAATCATCATGATGTGTATACTTCTTCTTTCGAACTCTACCTTGAGCGCATCGTCCGCATAAACCAAGTGTCTTTTAAAACTGTAATTCATGCCCTTGAACAATGGCATAAAGAAGGAAATCTAGTTTTAGATTATGCGCAAACAGACATTCAAATTCAGTGGCTGGTCCCCCGAGAAGATCAATACACGCTTGCACCTCTTCTAAAACGACTGGAGCAGCACCATCAGGTAAAGAAAGAAAAAATTGAAGCCATGATTAGTTTTGCTTTTTCGACAGCAAGCTGTAAACAAAAGCAAATTCTTGCGTATTTTGGAGAACATACAACTGAAAAGTGTGGTCGGTGCAATGCTTTAGAATGCCTTCCAAAGAAACAAGTAAAAACTGTTCAAATTGAAATTAAAAATCGCATTGTGGCAGAACTCCAAAATGGAGCAAGGAGCTTAAAAGAATTGGATCAATCCATTGCAGATTACACTACCTTTGAAATAGGAGAATCAATTCGAATGCAATTGAGTACGAAAGAACTTCTTTTAACAAACACCAATAAATTAAAGCTGAACATATAGTATGAGAATAGTCTTTATGGGGACTCCCCAATTTGCTGTTTATGCCCTGCAAGCATTAAATCAATCTGAGCACGATGTCGCTGCTGTGGTAACCAGTGCTGATAAGCCTGCTGGAAGAGGGAAACAACTCCGTCAGTCAGCTGTAAAAGAATACGCTGTTGCAGAAAAACTTACCTTGCTTCAACCAGAAAACCTAAAAGACCCTGCATTCACTAAAGAGCTAGAACTATTAAATGCCGACGTATTCATCATTGTTGCCTTTAGAATGTTACCAAAATCAGTCTGGAGTATTCCGCCTAAGGGTACTTTTAATTTACACGCCTCCCTCCTTCCTAATTACCGTGGGGCGGCACCCATCAATTGGGCGATCATCAACAATGAAACTACAACGGGAGCAACGACATTCTATATTGATGATAAAATTGATACAGGAGCTATCCTTCTAAAAGAGGCATTAGCAATCGAACCCTCAGAAACTGTTGGAAGCTTGCACGATAAACTTGCCCCACTCGGAGCAAACTTGATCTTAAAAACACTAGACTATATCGCAACCAATCCGACTCCAAAACCACAAACACTTACTGGGGATGAACAGGAAGCCCCCAAATTGACCAAAGAAAATACAAAAATTGACTGGAAGCAACCGTTGAGGTATATTGATGGCTTGGTACGAGGTTTAAATCCATATCCGGTTGCGTGGCTTGAAATTCAAAACGGAACATCCGTTTTAAAAGTGAAAATTTTCAAGGCTACACCAAGCTTTGAAAAACACAGTTTTGAGATTGGGAAAATTGTTGTTGCTGATAAAAAAATTAAGATCGCCCATAAAGAAGGTATGCTCAACCTAGAAGAATTGCAATTACCCAATAAAAAAAGGATGCAAGCACAGGCACTTTTGAATGGATTTACCTTTAAAAACGGTGCTGAGGTCTTATAAAGCCTAGCATTATTAACAAAACAAGGGTATTTATTAACAAAATCCTGTTTTTTTAGGGGTTTTCCTTGGGACTTACCGTAAACCCTATATATTTGTTATTATACATATTTTTTAATTTAATATTCACACTATGAACAAAACAGAATTAATCGACGGAATGGCGGCTGACGCTGGTATCTCTAAAGCAGCAGCAAAAAAAGCTCTTGAATCTTTTCTTGGAAACATCCAAGGTAGCCTTAAAGGTGGTGGACGTGTATCTTTAGTAGGATTTGGATCTTGGTCTGTATCTGCAAGAGCAGCTCGTGACGGAAGAAACCCACAAACTGGTGCTACAATCAAAATTGCAGCTAAAAATGTTGTGAAATTTAAAGCTGGTGCTGAATTATCTGGAGCTGTAAACTAAGTTTCATTTTCAATACCCAATATAAAAATCTCCTTCGGGAGATTTTTTTTTGTTTTAAACGCTGCTATTGCTCAAAAAAAATATTAAATTCATGTTATCATGGAAATTCATCAAGGAACATTATTAGTTGCAGAACCTTCTATTATTGGGGATATAAATTTCCACCGTGCCGTTATCCTATTAGTCAACCACAAAAAAACTGCTTCACTAGGGTTTATTCTAAACAAGCCTTTTGACTTTATTTTACAAGATATTCTACCGGAGATCAAGAGTTCCATTGAGATACACTTCGGAGGCCCAGTGGAGCCCGATAACCTATATTTTATTCACAACAGTCCAGAATTAATAACTGGCAGTATCAAAATTAATGAGGAATTGTACTGGGGAGGTGACTTTGAAAAAGTAATCGAGTTGCTCAATAACGAGTCCATTGGGGAAGAGAATATTCGTTTTTTCTTAGGATACTCTGGTTGGGGAGAAAATCAACTTCAAAATGAAATAGAGCTAAATTCTTGGGTCATTCAAGAAAATTGTATCGGGAATAAAGTAATTAACATAAACTCCGAATCGTTTTGGAGAAAGCAAATTCGTTCCTTAGGAGGAGCCTATTTAATCTGGGGAAATGCTCCGGAGAATCCGAGTCACAATTAACTGAGTCGGTATCCTGTGATAAACTTTGAAAATACCTGCTCTGCTGTAGTTGAAACAAATACTTTTTTACGGTATTGTTTTACGGATTGAATTCCATGAGATAAACTGACAACAAACAGCTCATCAGCTTTTTGGAGTTCAAAAGGAGAAACAACATCTTCAACCAATTCAACGGTTTCTTGCTTCACCAACAAATCAATTACTACCTGACGATAAACAGAGGAACGACATCCGCTTGTTAAAGGAGGTGTTTTTATCTGATCCCCTTTTACAACAAAGATTGCACCCCTAATCGTTTCTGTTATTTGTTTGTCTTCGTTTAGAAGCACACAGTCTTCAAAGTCGTTTTCAAAGGCATATACAGAAGCAAGCTTGCGCAAACGATCATTCGACTGCTCCAGATTGCCATACAATCCCTTAACAACCCAATGGTCTTTATATAGGTCGATACTGCGATCTGAAGTTTGTACTCCCAATATTGTATCACACGCTTCAGCATGTAATAGAAAAGATGAGGGTATGATGGGATGGGATCGTGTTATAGAAGCTGTAGAAAAAAAAGAAAAATGAATTTGAGCAGCTTTTTCCAGCAGATCATTTGCATTCAGAAGTAACAAAACTTGTTCTTCTAAATATTCCATGGTGTAGGTCATGGGAATACCCATGCGAAGAATACGCATCGAAGCCATCATTCTAAAATAATGTGCTTCCCAAAAAATAATTTTACTCGCTTCAACACGAACGGATTCTTGAAAAGGATTGGCAGCCTGAAAAATGGCCTGTAAATTATTTGCAGGAGCAGAATTCAGGTCAGTATAAGCAATACCATTAAGTACAATCATAGAATTTAAGCTGAACCAAGAACTTGTTTCAAACTAGAAACTAAATTATTCCAAAGCATTTTTGCTTCCTCCAATTCATCTTCATCAGCGAAGTCAGAAACATACAGAGAAACGTCTTTAGTGATTTCGTCTACCACTATTTTCAGTTCAAAATAACAGTCGTCTTGATCTTCCTCATCGTTGATCCATCGAAAGCGAACTCTTTCATTATTTTTTTTCTGAATGAGTTTTGCATATTCTTCTGTATCATCCCAAATAAAGGTGTAGTCTTCACCTCTAGAATTCACATTATCAGCAAACCATTCAGATAAGCCTGAGGGAGTTGATAAATACTGAAACAACAGTTGTGGTGATGCTTGAAAATCATATTCTATAGAGAAAGCTGTTTTAGTTGTCATTAAAAATTTATTTATTGCCAATATATTGAAAAATGTAACACCTTAGATCAAAAAAAAGAGTTTTTTAAAGATAAATGTTAAGGCTATTGAATTCTATTTTTTATATTTGCAACCTCCTATTTGGCGAGGTAGCTCAGCTGGTTAGAGCGTCGGATTCATAACCCGGAGGTCGGGGGATCGTGCCCCCCTCTCGCTACAAAAAACACCTATTAATTTAGGTGTTTTTTTTTGCAACAATTTTAACACACTCCCCTACAAATTTTTAAAGTCGCAGTTGTTCTTGTTATTTTTTAAAACAAACTCCTTTTACTACTCAATTCAAATTTCCATAACATTCAACTTTTATTGAAGTACCTTTACATCAATTAAGAAAAGAGCCTGTGCACATGAAAAAAGAGATTACTACAGAAGATTTGAAAAAAGCAGCCGGAGGTTTTGCCACTGGTGTAACCATAATTACATCAAAAGAAGCGGATGACTCCATCGTTGGAATGACTGCTAGTTCTTTTGTATCTGTATCATTCGATCCGCCCTTGGTTTCTTTTTTTGTCGACAATAACGCAACCTTTGTCAAGCGTTTAAAGACGGGTGCAACTTTCGGAATCAGTATTCTGAGCTCAGATCAACAAAAAGACAGCAACCATTTTGCAGGTTATCCCGATCCAGAACATCAAATTGTTTTAGAGGAATCGGAGGGTTTTCCTTTGATTCAGGATCCCTTAGCTTGGTATATAGCAAAAGCCATACAAATCATTCCAACAGGAGATCATCACATGGCTTTGTGTAGTGTAGAAAAACTAGGTAGGAACGACAAAAAATCGCCACTACTCTATTTCTCAAGTAAATACCTTTAGTTTATTCTTTTGCAGCTAAATAACGTTCAGCGTCAAGAGCAGCCATACAGCCTGTCCCAGCAGCAGTAATTGCTTGTCGGTAGACATGGTCGGCAGCATCACCAGAAACAAAAACACCATGCACGTTCGTTTTTGAACTCCCAGCCGTATTGACGATATAACCGGTTTCGTCTAATTTTAAATAGTCTGAAAATATTTTTGTGTTGGGTTCATGTCCAATAGCAACAAAAAATCCAGTTGCAGGAATTTCAATAACTTCTTTTGTTCTATTGTTTTTTGCGCGAACTCCAGTAACTACCTGTCCATCCCCAAGAACTTCTTCGGTTTCGGTGTTGAAAAGGATTTCAATGTTTTCTGTATTCTGAACCCGCTTAACCATAATTTTAGAAGCTCTAAATTCATCACGGCGAACAAGCATGGTAACTTTAGTACACAACTTAGAAAGGAAATGTGCTTCTTCACAAGCAGAATCACCAGCGCCAACAAGAACAACTTCTTGATTGCGGTAAAAGAAACCATCACAAACTGCACAGGCAGAAACACCACCACCCAATTTTAAATATTTTTGTTCAGAGTCAAGGCCAAGATATTTGGCAGAAGCACCTGTTGAAATAATAATTGTATCAGCATGAATTTCTGTCGTTTCGTTGACCCATACTTTATGGACCTCATCAGAAAAGTCAACCTTGGTTACCCATCCATCACGAACATCCGTTCCAAAACGTTGTGCTTGTTCTTGCAATTCGATCATCATCGCAGGCCCCGTAATTCCGTTGGGATAGCCTGGGAAATTTTCAACCTCATTGGTGGTAGTCAATTGACCACCGGGTTGCGTGCCTTGATATAATACGGGAAACATATTGGCACGGGCGGCATAAATTGCTGCAGTATATCCGGCAGGTCCAGAACCAATAATCAGGCATTTTACATGTTCTATAGTTTGTGACATTCGTTGTGTTTTTTTATCAATTTTAAAATTATAATAACTGAAATTTGGTCTCTTTTTTCAGCCAACTAAGTTAAGCATTATCTGCTACGAACTTACTAAAATTTGCTTAAGACATAAGCAAATGAAATAGAATTTTCTAATGTGAATGTAAAGCATATTGATACGGAAATCTTGCTCTAAATTTTAGTGAAAAAGGAGTCGGAGGTGCGAAAATCTGGTATAGCATTAGTTTTTCAAGCAATCAACTCCAATCAATAAGCATATCGTTGGGGCCCACCTCTACGAATTTCTTCACTGGCATATCCTTCAAATTTCTTAAAGTTCTCTCGAAAGGCATTGGACAATTTGAATGCTGTTTTATAGTATTTCTCATCATCATTCCAAGTCGAACGTGGACTCAAAATTATAGCCGGAACACCCGGACAGTGTCGGGGTTGGGCTACACCAAAAACTGAGTGTATATGATAGTCGTCGTAGGTGTAACTCCCTAAAGAACCATCGAGGGTAGCATTGATCATTGCCCGAGTATATTTTAATTTCATTCGAGTTCCAACACCATATGAGCCTCCAGTCCACCCAGTGTTGACTAACCAAACATTAACCTCTGGTTTTAAATTATGTAGAAATTATTTCTACAACTCCTAGATTATTGATTATACAACCGATCCAAGCTCTACGAGGTATACGCGGAGACAAGCAATAGGTTTAAGGAACTTCTCTTCAACAGGCTATATTGGATCCCATACGAGTCTGTTTTGAG
>DLQQ01000081.1:5266-12941 GCA_002477625.1 Candidatus Arcticimaribacter sp. UBA7428 | reverse complement strand
TTTGAATATTTGTATGTTTACAATCTTAATAGCCTTTAATTTTGCACACTATAATATATATCACTACTTTTAAATATATATATTCACTTATGCTCTTAGAAGTATTTGTGAATCCACTTATTTTTTTGTGTTTCAATTTGATAATGGTGTAGTTTATAATTATAAAACGAGTTTTGAAACTTTTTTTAAATTAACACAAACACATTCTAATATTTTTGAGGTGACTCCGGTCTTGTTAGTGAATTTAGATAAGTTACAAGAAATAATTCCTAATGAAGAGGAGGATGAATTTGACTGTAACTTGGTTTCTCAGAAAAACATCGAGATATCAAAATCACAAAAAGAGAGTTTAGTCGCCCATATAGAAAATTACTCTTGATACTATTCTTCTTTTAAAAGTAGTTCAGCTGAAATCCCTAAGATATATTCTTCTAGGTAGTGTTGAATGAACTCATCCGTAAAATATTCCTCCCCCAGAATGTTCTTGTCTTTTAGAATGGATTTTAACTCAAGTTTTAAATACAATTCAAGATTTTTTTTGGAAACAGGCAAATAACTGTAATGCCAAGGCTCATATTGAAATCCCTTTCGCTCATCATCTTTTGTGTAGACCAAGTGGAAGCCAAACGAGTTTGCATGTTCGTCCATCCATTTTTTAAGAGGTGCATAGGGCCCCTCATTTTCAAATAAATGAGGGAGCAAAACATCTCCTTCAACTTTTGGCTGTGCAGCGATTAAATCAATGTCAGTGCCCCAATGATGTCTAGAAGTTCCGGGTATTGTAGAGTATAGGGTTATTTTTTCTATGTTTTGTTCTGGAGTCAATCCCAAGGTTTCGTTTTTAGTGAATTTACGGTTCCAAATCGCCAATTGCCTATCGAAATCCCGATAACTAGACACTACTTGAATTTGAATACTGTCTTGTGCAGCAGCCAATACCATCTTTTCAAATGCGATTGCGGCCTCTTTAACAAGTTTATATTGGTCTCCAATCAGCACTGGTGATCCTTGCCCAATTAACAACATGGTTTGCGATGATAAAGAACTTTGCTCCTGAGCAGCAAGTGGTAGGAGTGAGCTGAATAACAAAGAAAAGGATAGAAGGAGGGTTACTTTCATTGATTAAATTTTTTGTAAAAACATTGATGCGTTCCAATTATAGGTACTTCAAAAACAGTTCCAATTTCGAGATACCCCAGTTTTGTGTAAAAAGACGATGCATTTACCCGAGCATTGAGCCAAATGTGATTACATACTTTTGTTTTTAGCAGTTGTTCGGCATAAAGCATAAGTGCTTTTCCAATACCTTTTTGTTGTAATTTTTCGACTACCGCAACCCCGCGAATTTGATAATTTTTACCTTGATTAAAATGCTTTCCATTGTTTACATAGCACGAAAGAACTCCGATAAGACGCTGCTCCTCATAAGCACCAAAGTGAAGCGTTTCCTCATCCTCATCACCAATGAATTTACAACTTTCTAAAGGTTGACCTGCCCTCAAAATAGGGTGTCGTATTTCGAATGTCTGTGTGCTGGATATGCTTCTGATTTCCATTGTGGAGTATTCATTTTTTATAAAAATAGAAAATCAAAAGGAGAACTACTTTATTTATACTTGTTAATGAAAAAGAATCTCTCTTTTTGTAATTTCACACTTTATCTTTTGCATTATGGACATTCAATTTCAAATTCTTGATAAAGAATCAATTTCAAGAATCATTCCTTTGATACAAGAATTTACTAATAACAAATTCTCAGATGAGGTTCTTCGTTCTCGTTTTGAAGCCATGTTTACTCAGAACTACGAGTGCTTGGGCATGTTATACGAAGAAAAACTGATTGGTGTTTGTGGTCTTTGGTTTCAAACCCGACATTATGCTGGATTGAGCTGCGAGCCGGATCATGTTTTTATTCTACCCCAATATCAGGGCCAAGGTCTTGGCGATACAATGTTCGAATATATTGCTCAGTATTGCAAAGCCAAGGGGTGTGATTCTTTAGAACTCAACACCTATGTGCAGAATACGGCTTCGCATAAGTTTTATTATAATCAAGGTTTTAAAATCTTAGGCTATCATTTTTTCAAAGATTTGTAAAGAAGTGCTATATTAGCATTTGAAAAGCGAGAGTAGCTCAGTTGGTAGAGCGTCAGCCTTCCAAGCTGAATGTCGCCGGTTCGAACCCGGTCTCTCGCTCTTTTTTTATGCCTTTTTTTAAGGGAATAAAGCTCAAAGAGGATCTTACTTTAACAGTAATATTAACACCTCTTTTTCTTGGTCGTAGGAATTATATTTTTATTTTTAAACAATGAAGACTAAACTTCTTTTTTTGGCACTCCTTTGTTCTTATTTGAATTTTGGACAAGAAAGCAGAAACTCCATAAAAGGACGCCTGCTTTATAGAAACAGTAATGTGATTGCAGCAAATGTGGTTAATAATACAGCCCAATTCAATACAATTACAAACGGAGAAGGGGAGTTCGAGATACCAGTTCGAGTAGGAGATGAGCTTATTTTTTCATCGGTACAATACAAAATTAGAACGGTAAAGGTTACTGCCGAAATGATTAAGAAAAACCGTATTGTAGTTTCTATAAACGAACGGATTAATATTTTGGATGAGGTTGTTGTTGGTCCAGAAAATCAGCAAAAGTTCTTGGATATGAAAAAGGAAGAATTTAAGCGTGTTGATTATACCCAAGATAAATCAACCAAATTAATCAATAGAGCTGCCGATGATCGACAACTTGCAAATGGTCTTAATTTTGTAAATGTAGCCAAGCTTTTGGGTCGTTTGTTGTCTAAAAACGAAGGGAATTCCGAGAAAAAATTAATTCCTAGCGAAGTGCTTCCCTACCTTTTTGAAACTACTTTTTTCACTGAAGACCTAGGACTGAGCGCAGAAGAAGCAGAAGGTTTTTTAATGGAAATGGATCGTATTTTACCCACTCAAAAACTGTTTAAGAAAGACATGGAGTTCCAGTTAATCGATTACCTAGTCAAAGCCAGTCAGGAATACAAGACACAAGTTAGGTGAAAACAGGTTTTTGCATTGTTTCTTTTTTTATTTGCCTTTCAGGTGGATCCCTTTACAGTCAACAATTCAAGTTGCTCCAAGGTAAATTACACCACGAAAGCCTCTCGCTTTCTGGAATTCATGTGGTGAATACTTCCCGTGCAAACGCGGTCATTTCAGATGCCGATGGTTATTTTGAAATTTCAGTGCAGGTAGGGGAACGGTTGCAATTTTCTGGAATTCAGTTTAAATTCAAAGAGTTGCTGATTAGCCAGTCGGTTTTTGATTCAGAATTAATAACAGTTTATTTAGAAGCTTTTGTTAATGAACTCGATGAAGTGATCGTTAAACCCCACGATTTATCCGGAAACTTATCCTCAGACATAACCAATGCAAACATCCCCAGACCTTTAAATTTTTATGATGTAGGTATACCAGGATTTAAAGGGCAGCGAAAAGAACGCATCCCCTCAATTCAGGAGATGGCACTCAACTTAGCCTTAGTTCGGGTTGATGTTGAAGCAGTTTATAAGTACGTTTCCGGCTACTATAGAAAATTAAAATTGAAACGTAAACAAGACAAAGAATTTAAAACGATGTTGAAGATTATCGAGTTTTATGGCTTATATTTCTTTTCTGAAAATTATAATTTGGAACCTGAGCAAGTCTATGATTTTGTATTGGGGTGTAGTGAAAACACAACATTACTTCAATTATTCAATCAAAGCAGGCACCAGGAAATAGTACAAACGTTTTCGGACTATGCCAAAATTTACACCCAAACCAATGTACCAGATTAGAGCCGTCTCCATTTTGTTTTTTATTGTTACCTTCTTGAGTAGTTCAAGTAGCCTTCACGACTATTATGTTTCCAGTACAGAGGTCGTTTATGTTGAAGATAAGCAGCAATTACAAGTGACTACCCGAATTTTTATTGACGATATAGAGGCTTATTTTAATGCGCAAACCGAGGATAAAATCCAACTTCAACCCGATATAGAAGCTGCAACAATTGATTCCTTAGTTCAGCTTTTTTTTGAAAATAACTTTAATTTATTTTTTGACAAAAAAAAAGTTGCACTCGACTATATTGGGAGACAATATAACGATGATCAAATTCTAATCTTTGCAGAAGCGACAGTGCTGCACCCTCCTTCAAGTTATGAAATCCGCAATACAATCTTGATTCCCTTTCGGACGGGGCAGCAAAATATAGTTCATTTAAAAACTACAAATACAAAAAAGAGTTTTCTAATGGATGCTTCCAAAACAATTTTAGCACAATTTTGGGCACATTAATTTAAAAAAAAAGCTACTTTACAATAAAATTAAATCTTATCAATTACTTATGAGACATATTTTTTCATTTTTCGCTATTGTTTTTATTTCTTCCGCTACTCTTGTCGCTCAAGAAGAAGCCCCAACAAAAACGCAAGCTGGTCACAAAAACAACAATAACTTCAAGCAACTTTATGAAGAGTTTGCTACTCCAAACCGATTTAGAACGGCTTCTGGAGCCCCTGGTGTCGATTACTATCAGCAGCAAGTAGATTATATCATGGACATCGAATTGGATGACGAAAACACCAAGCTTTACGGAGAAGAAACCATTACTTACACAAATAATTCTCCAGATGAACTTGCATATTTTTGGGTTCAATTGGATCAGAACATTCGAACAAAAGACGCTCCCGCTTTAGAGAAAAATGCCTCAGGCATCTCTCCTTTAAAAAGGGTTGAAAGTTTTGTTGATGAGGCAATGGATGAACCCTTTGACGGTGGATTTAACATACAACATGTTAAAGATGCAAACGGGAAACCTCTTCGCTATATCATAAATCAAACCATGATGCGGGTTGATCTTCCTACTCCTTTAAAAAGTGGAGCACAATATGTGTTCTCAATCAAATGGTGGTATAATTTAAATAACCACGTTACAGACAGAGCCCGTTCTGGATACGAGTTTTTCCCTGAAGACGACAACAGAGCCTACGTAATAGCACAATTCTTTCCCAGGTTGGCTGTATATAACGATGTTGAAGGCTGGCAGAACTATCAGTTCTGGGGCAATGGTGAGTTCGCATTAAATTTTGGAAATTATGAGGTGAACATTACCGTTCCAGAAGATCACATTATGGAGGCTACAGGAGAGTTGCAAAACCCAAAAGAGGTCCTTTCTCGAACAGAGTTTCAACGCTATAAAAAAGCATTAAATACCTTCGATGAGCCTGTTTTTATTGTAACCCAGGAAGAAGCTGAAGCAAAAGAAGCAACCAAAGCAACTAAAAAAAGTACATGGAAGTTTGTAGCTGAAAATGTACGTGACTTCGGGTTTGCAACCTCGAGACGTTTTATTTGGGATATGATGGCTGTAAAAGCGGGAAATCAAAACGTAATTGCAGCTTCTCTTTATCCTAAGGAAGGAAATCCATTATGGGAAGAGTATTCCACCAAAGTAGTTGCACACTCCTTAGAAGTTTATTCAAAATATACATTTGACTATCCCTACCCCAAAGCAGTTTCTGTTCATGCCAAAAACCAAGGGATGGAATACCCTATGATTTGCTGGAATTATGGGAGACCCAATGAAGATGGAACTTATTCTGACCGCGTAAAATACGGAATGATTAGCGTCATCATTCATGAAGTTGGACATAACTATTTCCCGATGATTGTAAACTCAGATGAACGTCAGTGGGGATGGATGGATGAAGGCTTAGATACGTTTATGCAATATTTAACAGAACAAGAGTTTGAAACCGATTATCCCTCAAGAAGAGGCGACCCTTCGAAGATTGTTCGATATATGTCTGGGGATCAGGATTTCATCAGTCCAATTATGTCGAATCCAGAAAACGTATATCAGTTAGGACCCAATGCTTACGGGAAACCTGCAACTGCTCTCAATATTTTGAGAGAAACGATTATGGGGAAAGAACTATTCGATTATGCTTTTAAAACCTATGCACAGCGTTGGATGTTTAAGCATCCTACACCTGAAGATTTCTTTAGAACAATGGAAGATGCTTCTGCTGTAGATTTGGATTGGTTTTGGAGGGGATGGTTTTACTCGACTGATGTTGTTGATATAGGGTTAAAGTCGGTTAAACGCTACCGCATTTCACCAAACCCAACACAAGAAGTTAAAGAATTGGTTAGTAGTTATGGAATGACAGTAGATGAGCTTCCTCCCATGGTATTCATGCTTGCAGAAGATTCAGAAGAATTTACAGAAGAGTTGGATAGCCCAGAGATTAATTCGGATGTCTTAAAAAATTATCTAGCTGAGAATAGTGAAGATCTTGCTGGCAAAACCTTACCCAAATTCTTTTATGAAATCGAATTTGAGAAGCCCGGTGGAATTGTAATGCCAATTATTGTTGAGTATGCTTATGCAGATGGTACAAAGGAGTTGGTTACTTATCCTGTACAAGTTTGGCGCAAGAATGACCAATCAGTAAAGAAAATGCTTACCTCGGATAAAGAAATCATAGGCATAACGATAGATCCAAATGCTGAAACAGCAGATGTTGATTTATCAAATAATGCGTGGCCAAAAGAAGAAGTTAAAACCGACTTTGACAAGTTCAAGGAAACTGTAAAAGGATAAAGTCAAAATAATAAAAGCAGCTAAAAGTTTTAGCTGCTTTTTTATTGACTGTATATTTGTAAAAAACTAGAAGATGTTTACATTCATCAGCGGTGCAGAAATAGTATTTGTTTTCTTCATTGTGCTTTTAATATTTGGTGCAGATAAAATCCCTTCCATTGCTAGAGGATTGGCAAAAGGAATGACTCAAGTACGTAATGCAACGAATGAAATTAAAACAGAGATTCAAAAGTCTGCGGAAATTGACCCTTCTAAATCCATTACTTCAGAATTGACCAAAGAAATTGATCAAGTCAAAGACGATTTCGATAAAATTACGGGATCAATCAAAAGGAAACTTTAACGAACACGACTCAATGTCAAGCCATCTCGTAAAGGAAGTAAAACGCTTTCTATTCTTGGGTCGCTAGCTAGGAGGCGATTGAATTCTTGTAGTACTTGTGTATCCTTGTCTTTTGGGTTTACTTGCTTAACTACCTTGCCACTCCACAATACATTGTCTGATAAAATCACTCCCCCAGCATTCATTTTGGGAAGTACTAGCTCATAGTAATTGAGATAATTTGTTTTGTCTGCATCCAAAAAAACTAGGTCATATCCCGATTTGAGTTTTGGAATGATGTCGATTGCATTGCCCAGGTGTTGCTCAATTTGCGAACCATAGCCCGATCGATCAAAGTATTTTCTTTGAAAATCAAATAATTCTTCATTTTTGTCAACAGTGTCTATAGAGCCGCCTTTAACCAGGCCTTCAGCCAAACATAAGGTTGCATAGCCGGTATAGGTTCCGATTTCTAAAATTCTTGTGGGACTTGTTAATTTTGAAAGCATACTCAAAAAACGACCCTGTAGAGTCCCGCTCAACATTCTCGGTAAAAGAACTTTTTGGTAAGTCTCTCGAGTTAGTTCTTTCAAAATTTCAGGTTCATCATGTGAGTTTTTGGTCACATAGTCGAGAAGCTCTTCACTGATAAAATCCATTATTCTTGCGTTTTTGGTCGTGCATACGGATAGCGTTCAAGGAGTTTGGGTAGTGCATAACCATCGAG
>DLQQ01000081.1:0-5192 GCA_002477625.1 Candidatus Arcticimaribacter sp. UBA7428 | reverse complement strand
GAGCATTTCATCTTCCATGAAAATATGCTCAACTTGTCCAACAAGCATCAACGTATCATTTTCTTTGATGTGATATTCATTTACATAGGTACATCCCAATTGGAGTGGGGCATTTTTAACAAATGGAGCCTCGATGTTTTCTTTGTATTCTTCTTCTAAGCCCGTCTGTGAAAATTCTGAAACATCCTCAGGATATTTTGCTGAGGTATGGTGTGCCTCTTCGATTTGACTGTAATGGATGTTATTAACGGTGAAGAAGCCAGTGTCCTTCATGTTTTGATGGGTATGCCTCGGTACTGTTGTTGGTCTTAGAATAAAACCGATCAGCGGAGGATTGCTTCCTAAGTGGACCACAGAGTTAAAAACAGCAAGGTTTGTATTTCCTTCCTTAGATTGTGTACCAATCAAATTGGCAGATTTATAACCCGTACAGCTGTTTATCATATTCAAGCGATAAATTGAGGGCATCGCTCCAATAGCCTCCTTAGAGAAGTGTTTCATTGTTTTTTTTGTAAAGATAATAGAAGGAAAAGTTTTTTTGATAAAAATCAGGAACCATTCTTTTCATCATCTTCTTTAATAATTTGAGTCAATAATAAAATAACTCCACCTACGAGAAAAGCCATATAAATTAAGTGTTTATAATTTTCTATGCCCTTGAACGAGCCACTTAAAACAACCACATCGACTAAACTAATAAAAGCAAAAAGGAAGACCAGTATAAATAGTATTCTGTATTTAGAGTAAAATGATTTCATAGGAGAAAGTAGCGGGTTTGGTTTTTTAAAGATATAAGTTAACTAAATTAATTAAAATCAGGGCCTCTTTTTGATGAATATGAAAGGTCCAAGTGTTAGTTTTTTTTGGTAAAAAGCTTAAATAGACTATAATTTTATAATTATAGCAAATAATTACTTTATTTTTACTCTATGAAAGTTACAGCTTTTTCTGGGATCATGGGTATTGGTTTACTTGCACTACTACTTGTAGTGGGTTGCACAAAAAATCCTATTTTTTATACCCAAGCTGATCCCATTAAAACGGATGGATGGGAAAATACAGGAAGTGTAAATGCTTCTTTTGTAACTTCTGAACGCTCCTTGCTATCATCTATTAGTACTGGGACTCCAACTTTTGATGTCACCTATATTGCAACGGCATCGAATGTCGATAGTCTGTCGTGGCAATTTCCTGGTGGAACCCCGGCTTCTTCCACTTTGGTTCAACAAATAGTTCAATACAATGGTTATGGGACTTTTGATGTAGGGTTAAAAGCCTACAACACAGAAGATCAAGATATGCGTTTTTACACGGATTATATTCGTTCGTTTTATAAGGATGATTGGTCTTTTTCTGCTGATAGTTGGACCATTACCGGCACAACTGGACTCACTGATTTTGAACCATATCTCAATTCGGAAGGAGATGTAATACCTTCTTGGATTTTTATTTCCCATACTGTTGAAAATGCTGCAGAATGCACCAAAGTGTTTTCTGAATTCCCCGCTAATAGGCTGGCTTTAGAATTTGAATATCGACTTAATAAAAAGGAAAAACTTTATGTAGCTACTACCTATACGGAGAGTAGTACAACAGTAACAAATGTCTCGGGAGTGTCAGAAACAAACACCTTTACGCTGACCAGTTTTGGAAATCCAATTACTTATGTGGCAGCAGATGCAATACCGAAACCTACGGTATTTAACTCATCAACGGAGTATCCTGGGATAAGGCGTTTAGTTTTGGAATACAACGGGATTGCCCTGTGGGCTGTGTCAGATATGACCGACGGTAGGTTTGTACGTGTTAAACTTTCGTTGCCCTCCCTTTCCAATTTCAGTCTAAATTTCATCAAGGGCGAAAGCACCCAAAATGACTTGGGTATTATTCAGTACCCCTTTGACTCCGAAATCCGGAACCTAACCCTTAGATTAGAAGACGACGACTAATAAGGTTTATTCGATCGATAAAATCTTTCTTGGGTTAAGAATGTGTAGCGGATCAAATGTTTCTTTAAGCGTTTTCATCAGTTCAATTTCCGCTTCCGATCTACAAAAAGACAAGTATTCTTTTTTGTGTAATCCAATTCCGTGTTCAGCAGAAACGGAACCTCCAACTGCTTTTAAAGGCTGATATATGATGTCATTAATTGATTTTATGATGGCTGCGTTGTTTTCTTTTTTTCCAATAATAAAATGGATATTCCCGTCAGCTACATGACCAAATGGAAACACACAGCTCACAAAGGGGAGCTTTTCTAGGGCTTCAACCGCATCGTCGACCATTTTTCCGATGAGTGGAATAGGGATACTGATATCGAAATGTTGATCGAAATTGGCTTGAGCGGCTAAAACAGATACGTCTTCTCGAATCTGCCAGATGGAATGTAACTCCCTTTCTGACTGAGCCATTACGGCATCTTGTATCAATTCTGTTTCTAATGCTTCCCCGATAAGGTCTTCTAGTCTGCTGTAATCTTCCGCGGGCTTGGTCCCTAAGCTCTCGACAAAAACATAGTAGGGATATTCTTGACTAAGAGGCGGGATCAAGTGAGAATTCTCACTCGTCATGGCCTTGTAGGTACTTTGCCACATGAGTTCAAAACCGCTTAACATTCCGGCTAAGTTTTTCTCTAAGAATTTCAATAGACCAATAACTTGCTCGTAATTTTGTATACCAACAATAGCTGAAGAGCGGCTCGTCGGGGCTTCGGAGAGCCGTAAGATAACCTTAGTGATAATCCCTAGGGTTCCTTCAGAGCCAATAAAGAGTTGCTTTAAGTCGTAACCCGAATTGTCTTTTATTATTTTTTTAAGCGATGAAATGATTGTTCCGTTGGGAAGTACAGCTTCTACTCCCAAAACCATTTGACGCGTCATACCGTATCGAAATACCCGTAAACCTCCAGCATTGGTTGAAACGACACCTCCGATTTGTGCAGAGCCTTTTGCTCCAAAACTCATCGGTAATAAGAGCTGTTTTTCTTGAGCGGTATCAATCAGATTTTCTAAGATCGCTCCGGCTTGAGCAGTAATTGTTCGACTCTGTTCATCGACTTCTTCAATCGAATTCATTTTGTCTAAAGCTAGTACTAGTTGACTGGCCTGTGTCTCCGTTCCACCAATTAGATTGGTCAAGCCTCCATGAATGATCACCTCTTGTTGAACACTGTGGCAATGCTTCATTATTTCGGACACCTCTTGAGTAGAAGTAGGAAACACTACAGCAATTGCCTCTAGTGGAATATCTGTTTTCCAGATGTGTGTAAAACGTTCTTTTTCAGCACCAGAGTGGAGTATATTGGCTTCCCCGACAATGCTGATTAGGTGGTTGATTAAATTTTGATTCATATGTTTTTTTTTAAAAGGACATTACACAAACATCCTCAGCTACGTGTATATCGCCTGCTGTTGCTTTAATAACTTCATCGATGGAAACCCCTGGTGCAATTTCTCTTAAAATAAAACCAGTTGGACCAACATCCATAACGGCCAATTCGGTTACAATTTTTTTAACACACCCTACGCCAGTAAGCGGGAGGCTGCATTTTTTAAGTAGTTTGGATACCCCAGCTCGGTTGGTATGCATCATGGCTACAACAATATTTTCGGCAGAAGCCACCAAATCCATAGCACCTCCCATTCCTTTTACCATTTTACCAGGAATCTTCCAATTGGCAATATCACCCGTTTGAGAAACTTCCATGGCGCCTAAAATCGTAAGATCTACATGTTTCCCTCGGATCATGGCAAAGCTTGTGGCAGAATCAAAAAAAGAAGCTCCCTCAAGGGTAGTTATTGTCTGTTTTCCAGCATTGATGATATCGGCATCTTCTTCCCCTTCAAAAGGAAAAGGTCCCATCCCCAAAACGCCGTTTTCACTTTGAAATTCTACAGCAATATGATTTGGGATATAATTTGCCACTAGGGTTGGGATTCCAATGCCAAGATTGACATAATAGCCGTCTTTGAGTTCTTGGGCTATGCGTTGTGCAATACCGTTTTTGTCTAATGCCATGGTTTATGATTTAGAACGTACTGTTCGTTGCTCAATTCTCTTTTCATAATCTGTTCCCTGAAATATGCGTTGTACAAATATCCCGGGTACGTGTATTTGATTGGGGTCTAGACTTCCTGCGGAAACCAACTCTTCAACTTCTACAACAGTTATTTTTGCAGCACCGCACATATTGGGATTAAAGTTCCGAGCAGTTCCTTTGAAAATCAAATTTCCAGCTTCGTCTCCTTTCCATGCCTTTATAAACGCAAAATCTGCATCAAAAGCTTGTTCAAGCACGTACATTTTACCGTTAAATTCCCGTACTTCTTTTCCTTCAGCAACTTCGGTTCCATAGCCAGCAGGTGTGTAAAACGCAGGAAAACCAGCTTGAGCAGCTCGTGCGCGTTCTGCTAGTGTTCCTTGGGGGATGAGTTCAACTTCCATTTCACCGCTCAACATTTGCCGTTCGAATTCGGCATTTTCACCAACATAGGANNGCGATCATTTTTTTTATTTGCTTTTGTTGAAGTAAGAGCCCTAAACCAAATGCATCAACGCCAGCATTATTGGAAATACAGGTCAGCTGGGTAAGCTGTAAACGTACCAATTCGGTAATGGCTTTTTCGGGAATTCCACACAGACCAAAACCACCCAGCATTAGGGTCATTCCATCTTCAATTCCCGTAAGAGCCTCCGAAACAGTAGATACCGTTTTATTGATCATAGCCTGTAAGTTTTAATAAATGTACTTAATTTTTTAAATCTGAATTACTTTTATTTTACACACATTTAAAGGGAGTATCCCTTGCTTTGTTTTATTTCGAAATTCTAAGGACAATTTTTGACTTAAAACAAAGTGTTTTTTAGTGATTAATTCTTAAATAAAGTATCTTTGATTATGGCATTATCGAATAACGACATCTTTAAAAAACTACGTGTAGCACTCAAATTGAGAGACGTAGATATTGTAGCAATATGTAAACTGGTAGATTTTAAAGTTTCTAAAGGGGAATTAGGCGCTTTTTTTAGAAACGAGAGTCACCCGAAATACATGGAATGCGGAGATCAAATTTTGAGGAATTTCCTAAACGGCTTGGTGATTCATTTTAGAGGACCGCAGAAAAAATAAGGCCTAGTATCTTTTATAATGGGTGTTTAGCTCAGTTGGTTTAGAGCGCTACCTTGACAGGGTA
>DLQQ01000002.1 GCA_002477625.1 Candidatus Arcticimaribacter sp. UBA7428 | reverse complement strand
AAGGATAAACCTCCTACCTAATAGTAATCTCAAGAAAAACAAAGGGTAAAAGGAACTAAGTAATCCCCTTTTCAATTCGCACATCTATTATAAATTCGTCAATTTTTTCTTTTGTAACATTAGGCATACAAATTATGTGGGTCACATCGTCACTAGCAAGCTGCCACTTACCTTTTATTGCTTCAGAAACCTTAGGAAAGACTACAGTAATTGCACCTTCATTGGTCCATGCCTCTATTCCAATTTTAATCAACTCATTCTTGCAATACTGAGCAACTTCTTGGCTGTGCTTATAACGGGCTCTTAAACCTTCTATTCCCATTTTCTGTATTGCATACCATAAGAATAACGGACTGTGACCGTTTCTAGACCCTGTAATCGTAGTGTCCATGGAACCAATATAAGAAACACCTTTTGCTATTCTATCTTTAGTGGATCGTCTCGTAATGATAACTCCCGAAGGAATGGGAGAACCAATAAATTTATGTCCGCTAATGGAAATGCTATCTGCACCATCTTCAAAATCAAAAGGTACTCGAGGCTCCAAGAAAGCGCCATAAGAGCCCGATAATGCTGCATCGCAATGAATGTAATGATCTTGTATTGCAGACTTTCGAAGAACGTCTTTTACTTTAGAAACATCATCCTTTGCTTCTTTCATTGTTGTTCCAAAATTTGTCAAAATAATTGCTGGCTTGTCTCGATTGAATTGTAAGGTATTTGCAAGATCATCATAATCGATTTCTCCGTTTTCTTGCGAGCGAATTACAATACTTGGGATGTTTAGTAAGCGAATATTTTTCTTGATACTATAATGGGTAGATTCAGAGAAATAGACCATTGCATTTGGATATAATTCTCTTGCAAGGTACAGACCATAGAGATTACTTTCCGAACCACCATTGGTTACGTACCCCCAATAATCTTTTGGATTGGCACGAAACATTGTTGCAAAAAAATTGACAACTTCAGTTTCCATTTTATGGGTCTGAACCTTGTTTGTCGTTTGCTCAAAAGGATCGCCTATATTATTTATCGGATACTTTAAAAACTCATTCAACCTCGAATAATCAAAATCTTGTGACACTGGGTATCCTAGCATAAAATCTCCTCCCACTTTTATCTTTTCTAAGGCATTTTCTATTGTAAGGTTTTGGTTTGTATCTATCATTCTATATAATTATAATTACTTATATTATTTACTGTAAAATTAGTTATTTTAAATATTTATATTTACTTATTAGATATATTAAGAGTAATTAATCTATTTTTACCCCATATACAGAATTAAACACCTGTGCCGACTAAACACCATGTCAACTTCCAGGTAAATAAACTTAATTATGGACCAGTTCGACAGTAAAATCTTGATGCAACTTCAAGAAGATGCAAAACAAAACACAAAACAAATAGCGGCTAAAATTGGCTTAAGCGCTACACCAACTTATGAGCGAATTAAAAAGTTGGAACGCACTGGCGTTATCAAATCATATGTTGCAGTTTTGGATCGATTCAAAATAGAAAAAGAAGTTATTGCATACTGCCAGATCACCCTATCGAAACATCAAAAAGAAACACTTGATCAGTTTGAAGTGAAAATGAATTCTTTTGCTGAAATAATGGAATGTCATCATGTTTCTGGCAATTTTGACTTTTTACTAAAAGTAGTTGCAGGCAACATTATTGGGTTTCATAAATTCATTACAGAAAAACTATCTGTAGTTGATGATATCGCAACCATTCATAGTGTGTTTGTAATGAAATCGGCTAAAGATTCTGGCACATACGCAGTGTAGTAATGACCCTACAAGAAGTAGGATATCAAGTTGCTGTAAGAATCATATCTGCTGCTTTTTCAGCAATCATATACACCGGTGCATTTGTGTTTCCAGAAACAATCTTCGGCATAATCGATGCGTCTACAACCCGAAGGTTTTCAATTCCATGCACTTTCAGAGTAGAATCTACCACTGCCATAGGATCATTCCCCATTTTACAGGTTCCAACAGGGTGATACACCGTTTCTACTGTTTTTTTGATGTGTTCAACAAGAGCATCTTCTGAGTTCCTGTTCAATGGAATACCATTTGCTTGACTGCGTTTTTTCAGAGCTTGTTGTTCCATTATTTTAAAAACCAATTTTCCACCCTTGACCAACTGTTCCAAATCTTCTTTCTCTTTTAAAAAGTTGGGTTGAATTACAGGAGCTGCTTTTGGATCGGCAGATGAAAGGCTTACGGTGCCACGACTTTTTGGATGCAAAAGCGTAGGAAAAACGGTAAAGCCGTCGGAAGGTGGAAAGGTATTCAAATCATAGGCATCATATCCGTATTCTTTCCCCAGCCACATAGGTGAAAAATGGAGTTGAAAATTCACTTTTCCGCCATTCTGATCGACATCAAAAAAGGCCATACCTTCTAAAGGGCCATTATTGAAAACACCTTTTTTATGAACAAAATAATTCCAAGCTGCTTTGAGTTGCTGCAAGGGTGCAATATTATGATTGATTCCCTCTTGAGTTTTTGCCTGCTCACAAATGGGGAAAAACAAATGATCTTGAAGATTTTTTCCAACTCCTTTCAATTCATGGAGGCAGTCAATCCCGTGCTCTTTCAATTCAAAGGCATCACCAATTCCAGAAAGCATTAATAGCTGAGGTGATTGAAAAGCTCCTGCGGAGAGAATAACTTCTTTTTGCGCATGTACTTGTACTACTTTTTTATTTTTGGTGAACTGCACGCCTACCGTTTTTTTTCCCTCTAAAATCAGTTGATCAACCTGAGCGTATGTAATGGTGGTTAGGTTGGAACGTTTTAAAATGGGTTTTAAAAAAGCAGTAGCACCACTCGCACGTTTACCCTCCTGGATTGTGCTTTGAACAACAGATGCCCCTTCTTGCTTTGCTCCATTATAATCGCTTGTAGTTGGGATGCCAACCGCTGCACAGGCAGCGATAAAATCAGAGACAAAAGGAGTTTTGAATCGGGTGGGTAAGCTTACCCCCAATTCTCCTGAACTCCCATGATAGTTTTCATCCATCTCATCTACTTGGGCGTGGTTCTCTGAACGCTTGAAATAGGGCAACACCTCTTCAAAACTCCATCCAGAGTTTCCAAGTGCTGCCCAGCCATCGTAATCAGCAGCATTGCCTCGCACATAAGCCATGGCATTGGTAGAACTACTACCCCCAAGGGTTTTACCTCTGGGTAAATAGATTTTTCGATTCAATGCCTCAGCTTGTTCTTCGGTCCAAAACCCCCAATCTTCCTTGCTCTTGTGAACTTTCAAATACGCTCCAGGAATATGAATATTCAGGTTGGTGTCAGGGCCTCCTGCTTCTAACAACAGTACCCTGTTTTTTGGATTTTCTGACAATCGATTTGCCAGGACACAGCCAGCAGATCCAGCTCCAATGATGATGTAATCGTATGATTGACCCATAACTAGTTAGTTTATTTAATACAATGGGGACACTATCATCACTAAATTAAACCTTTATTTTCATTTGAGATCTGTTTCAATTGGATACTTTATATAAGGCCTAAAATAAGAGGGTGCCGAAACACAGCCTAGGTATGCTGCAAATTTTTATTAAATTAGTACTATGAAAAAAATCGCCCTTATTTTTTTGACTATGTGCTTCTCTTGCAACCTACAAGAACCTAAACCGTCACAAAACAAGACCTCAGCTAAGCAGAGTAAAACAATCACAGATACAGAACGACACTCTCGAATTGAAGCGGTGTTCATAGAATATGGTTATGATCAATTGAATTTAACCTTTTTTGAAGAAGATAATTATATTCTAATAAATGCAACAAGCCGCAACGAGGGGGTTGAAAAATTCGAATATATTGAAGAATTGTTTTGGTGGAACAATGACCCTTATTTTGATCAATTTTTATTGAATAAAATTCGAAGAAAATTAGATGAAATTGAAATACGGTCAAAAAACAAAATAAGGTCGAGAACAATCCCCATAACAACTACCGTTAGCTATAACAGTACCAAGAACTGTTAGTAATACAAAATAGTCGAAAAATTGATTTCTTTGAGCGTTGATCTTTTTACAGATCCGCTCGAAGGGATGATAATTTTTCAAGAAAAGTATCTTTAATTTTTAATGCACGTTCGCTTTTATTTCCACCAACAGTATCCATTGCAATGTCATAGGCAATGCTTTCTAAAATTTCTTGATGATCTTCTCGAACTATATGACCCATAAGAAATAGCGTTTTAATTCTGTTAATTTTATTTTCAACATACCAAAAAGCGTGTTTCTTTGAATTGGAAGTGTTGATGAGTTCATTTACCCAGTTACAGACATCGACCATCAAAACGTAATCTTCTAGGACAGAAATGGCTATTATCGATTTGTATTTCATTTCTTCAGGCGAGAAGTCATCGATAAAATAAACCTGCTTGTCTTTACCTTCTTTCATTGTTTAATTTCTTTTTGAGACAAATACACCAAATATGTTGTATATTTATATTATGTATTTTTTATATTTTTTAAAAAATTAATACTATTTAAATACAGTATTTACTATATTTAAATATATAATTTATCTAATTAAAAACATATTATTTACTATATTTAGTGTAATTTGATTAATCATTATGGGTATTGAATTGAATGAACTTCAACAAAAGATAGGAGCTGAGCTTAAAAGCATGAGGCTTTTAGCTGGCTTTTCAAGTTATGAGGTTTTTGCTGACAAAAACAAGCTCAGTAAAATACAATATTTTAAAATGGAAAAAGGGACTAATTTCACCCTTAAAAGCCTTGATCGAATTCTTAAAATTCATGATGTATCCATCATTAATTTTTTTCATAAATTCGATAAAGAAACCAAGTCCCCGACTAACATTGAATGTATTGATCGCATTTCAATGCTTTTGGATTTTACACAGAAATCAAAACTTGAATTCAGTAGGTCGCTAGGCTTTTCTAATGCGAATCAAATTAATGCGATATTGAGTGGGCGTAATAATATTTCTGCTAAATTAGCCTATCAAATTGACAAGGCTTATCCTCAGATCAACTTTGCATGGATTCTAAACGGTGAAGGGGAAATGACCTAAGTGTCACCAACACCTATCTATGCCTCTAAAATTACTCTACAATCATTGTATAAAACAGTTAGCTCACTCCCTAGAGGTTCTCGAAATTCGGAAAGCTGAAATTGTACTAGCATTGGAATCTGAAAGTAAAAGCAGTGCTGGAGATAAACATGAAACTGGACGAGCAATGATTCAGTTAGAGCGAGAAAAACTTGGGGAGCAAATCAAAAAAGCTGAAAAAAATCAAGCGACACTTCACCAATTGAAACAGTATAAAAGCTCTGAAATAGTTCGCTTTGGATCTGCTGTACAAACAAACAAGGCTAACTATTATATTGCGATAGCTACCGATAGTTACACCATTAAATCAGCCCTATTTCATTGTATTTCACCTCAAAGCCCAATTGGAACTTTACTTCTTGGAAAAAAAGTTGGAGACCAGCTGGTTTTCAATGCAATCACAAGTACGATTACCGCAGTTCATTAATTCTTGCTAATGCTTCTTTCTAACCTTCTTACTGTGGTACTTATTCTTATGGCGCTCTTCCTTTAAACGTTCAGCATCTTTTGCTTTTCGTTCTTGCGGTTTTATCTTCACCTGTTTAGGGTCTTTTTTCTTCTTTTTTGAAGCGTCGTTCAACTGATTATGATAATGCATCTTAAGAAAACGAAGTATTTCTTCTTCCGGAGCTGGAAGCTCCAAGAAAACATGATCGGGTTTATTCTCCTTAATATTAAAACCACGAACAATAGATCCATAATCGTCATGTTCAAAAACTGCGATGGGCATTTCATTAATTAAAAACGCTTCTTGCTTAAGAATTTTCTTGACTGCTTTTCCTGTAATTCCTTTTGAGTTGCTCATGAATCAGGTATATTTTAGTCGGGTTGATTGAAATAATGGGTTAGAATTTTAACCAATTCTTTTTTATAGGCATCATACAACACTCCCGATTGATTATTGATTTGAATGTCCATTTCGTCCTCTACCTCTTCTTCAGCAAGATAGGCCATTTCGTAATCTCCGTCGAAGCGATCAATAATCATATCCTCAACCCGAGTTGAAAATGCAGTATCATAACCTTTCCCCAGAGAATCTCGGAGATAATCCCAAGTATAAGTCAGTATCTTAAAGGTAAAGCCATCGGCCAAAGCATAGGCTTTTTTGCTAATCTCAGCGAGCTTTTCATCTTGATTCTCAAGAACTGCTGCAATCAAAAATTCCTGATCTAAGTTCAGCTCTACCCCTTTTTTTTGTAATTCAAAAAGTGATGTTATGCGGAGGTGTAATTTATTTGTAGACATGTATCCATTTGTTAATAAAGAAAAAAAGGATAGAAAAAGCCAACCATAGCCCAACTACCCTTTTAATGACGCCAGGGTGTGAAGCCCTGCGGGACAAAAGTAAGTAATAATTCAATACTTTTTCCATAAGATGCTACTGAAAGCGTAATTCTTTTTTAATTACCGATTAAAAGTAATTTCTCTTGCCTTTTGTTGATATAACGGAACCCATCTGAGCCAAAAAAACCAGCCTCCTCCAACATTATCCGGATGTCTTTCTTCCATTCATCAATGTATACACTCGTATTCAATTCAATGGCGTAAGCAGTATTCAGGTGCAAGGGGTAATCTCCATTTACAGCTACTCCATTTTGCGAGTCCCACATACCAAGTGTTGTTCCAGCAGAATGCCCAAAGGTTCCCAAAGGGTGAGTATATATCTGTGGTCGAAGTCCTTCTGCTCGTCCCGCTTCTAATGATTTTTTTAAAATTACATTTCCTGAAACTCCGGCTTTGAAATTATTTGTAAAAATATCTTGAACTTGATTCCCCTGTGCCAATGCAGCAACTAAAAAATCTGGAGCTTGTTTTTCACCTGGCTTCAAAACATAGGCGAGTTCTTGGCAATCGGTATTGAGCGATAAATAGCTAATCCCAAAATCGCAATGAACTAAATCCCCTGGCTGTATAATGTCAAATTTTGATTTGCTGTCGAAGGCATATAAATCACTTTCGTTGGCACGCTGTACATCAACCGTAGGATGAAACCAAGTATCCAACCCAAGGCTTAAAACTTTTTCTCGCAACCACCATACCACGTCATCGGTAGTTGTTTTGCCGGCTGTTATTACTTTCGATGAAAAGGCTTCGGCTATAATCTGATGGGTTATTGCTACAAGGTCTTCATAAAGTACCATCTCTTTGGCTGTACGTGTTTCGATCCAGCCAATTGCAAGTTGTTCGGCAGAAACCACTTTACTTTTATAGGCTTCTGGTAAAACCTGCATCAGTGCATCATAGTCTGTTTTGACTAAACCATCGGCTAAAGCAAAGGACTTAGAGGTATTGATTCCAATATTTTTTGGGTTTTTTGAAACGATATAATCAGCCAACGCCTGCCATTGATTGGGTTGCTTCTCCTTATTCCAAATTGAGGGAATCAACTTCCCAAAAGGATAGCGAGTAATCGCTGCAGAAGTTATCCCTTCCGAATCTTTATTCTTCGAAAAAACGAGGATCGTTTGACGCCGAGCGTTGAGCCAAGTTGGAGGCAATAGTGTTTTAATAACCGGGTCTTCGTTGTACTCCCGAGTTATCAAAACCCAAAGATCAATTTCGGTATCTTCCATCAACTTAGGTAATAAATTGTCGAAACGATCTTTTTGAATTTCATCAATTTTCAGTGCTCGCTCTTTAAGAGAAAGGACTTGCTGCCCCAAAGCCAAAAGCGGCAGAAGCAGAAATAGATATATAAATTTCTTCATCAGACAAATTAGTTTAATTGTGGCGGACCTGCTGGTATTCTTGGTTCATACGAAGGATTGGTTCTGTTGTTCTTAAAATCTTCTTTTACTTGCTCCACTAATTTTGAGTTTGTAAATAAATCGACCATGGTCATCCCTAAAGCTTTTGAAGCATATAACATTCCTTTATGCCCAATAGACATTCCTGTACAGGCAACTACCGCCCAAGAATGCCAGGGGCCTCCTTTAGAAGCGACCGTTGCGCTCATTCGGATCGTAGGAACCAGTTGACTTACGTCGCCCACATCAGTAGAACCTCCTTGAGCAGGAAGAGAGGGACGTAACGGATGGATTAATCCATCAAGACCTTTTAGTGGTTTTCCGGTTTCTTTTAAAATAGTATTGGCATACTGCACTTCGTCCTCAGTATAGGTAATTGGACCTAAGGTTTCGAGATTACGCTGCATTACCTCAGCTCCTGTTCGGTTGACTTGGATTTCGTAAATTCCTGAAATCAATTGAATCTCATGACGAACCCCAGCCATTAATGCTGCACCTTCCGCTATTTTTTTAGCACGTTCGTATAAAATATCTACGTTGGGTCGATCGTTTTCACGCAAACGAGTCCAAATCTGAGCATAGTCTGGAACTACATTTACTACATCCCCTGCTTTTTCAATATCGTAATGAATACGGGCAGTCGGTTTGATGTGTTCTCTGTAGTAGTTCAATCCAGTTGTAAATAACTCCATAGCATCAACCGCGCTTTTCCCATTCCATGGATCAGAAGAAGCATGGGAAGAGCTTCCATAAAATTTCACTCTAAAATCAACTAAGGCTTTACTACTTTGAGTAACCGCTTCAATCTCATCTCCAGGATGCCAGTCCATACAAACATCTAGTTTATCAAAAAGGCCAGCGCGAGCCATCCATACTTTTGCGAAAATGGTTTCTTCTGCTGGAGTACCATAAAAAACAATGGTTCCTTTTAGGGTTCCCTTTTCAATTTGCTCTTTAATTGCAATGGCCGCACCTAAACTAGCAGTTCCAAAAAGGTTGTGACCACAACCATGACCTGCTCCTCCTGGAACGCGCGATTCTCGTGTGGGTTGTTTCTTTTGAGAAATTCCAGCATTGGCGTCAAATTCGCCAAGGATGCCTATTACAGGCTTGCCTGTTCCATAGGTTGCGGTAAAAGCTGTTGGAATTCCTGCAACTCCTTTTTCTACTGTAAAGCCGTTTTCTTCGGCAAATGTCATTAGGTATTCAGAAGATTTAAATTCTTTAAGGGATGTTTCCGCAGCCTCCCATATTCCATCACTTACCTCGATCATTGCTGCTTTATGTGCATCAACCGTTTTTATGATTTCTTTTTTGATTTTTGATTTCGATTGGGATTGAACCCCTTGTACTCCTATTACTACCAAGCAAAGAAGTAATAATCTGTTGATCTGTTTCATTTTGTATTTTTTTGAAACTTCAAGTTACAATTTTATTTGACCTAATATTTCGTAACTTGGAATATCTATTTTAAAAAAATCAACTCATGCGCTATCATAAACTTATCCTACCTACGCTATTAACTGCTTGTATGTTCTTACTTACTGCTCAAAATACTACAGCCCAATCAAGGCGATCAAAAAAACAAAATACCACGAAAATCGACCCTAAACTACACAAATCAGTTCAATACCGATCCATAGGCCCTTTTAGGGGTGGGCGTTCTGCTGCTGCAGTAGGTGTACCCAACCAATCCAAGGTGTTTTATTTTGGAGCAACTGGAGGGGGTGTTTGGAAAACTACTGATGGTGGTGTGACCTATAAGAATATTTCTGATGGATATTTCGGAGGAAGTATCGGGTCTGTAGCCGTGGCTCCAAGTGATCCTAATGTATTGTATGTTGGAGGAGGTGAAGTTACCGTCCGTGGAAATGTATCTTCTGGAAAAGGAGTTTGGAAAAGTGTGGATGCTGGATCTACTTGGACTTACTCTGGGTTACCCAACTCGCGTCATATCCCGCGTATGGTGATTCATCCTCAAAATCCAGACATTGTTTATGCAGCTGTTTTGGGTGATTTGTACAAACCGAACAACGATCGAGGGGTGTATAAAAGTATTGATGGTGGAAAGAGTTGGAAAAAAATTCTTTTTTCGGATGTCCAAGCGGGTGCTGTCGAATTGGTCATGGATCCCTCGAACCCAAGACATTTATATGCTTCAACTTGGCGCAT
>DLQQ01000038.1 GCA_002477625.1 Candidatus Arcticimaribacter sp. UBA7428 | reverse complement strand
AGGTACGGTGCCCTCCATTGCCAATTCTAAACGTCGTTCAAAAAGCACTGCCTTTCTAGCTGTATCTTGATCAGCCCAAGGAGAGTCATAGGTAATCATATCGTAATTTACGGCGTCAGATCCTTCAGCAGATTTGACAGTAGTCATGTTCATTGCACGAGTACGAATTTGATTCACATAATTCCTTCCTTTTTCAAGATCGGAAGTTTCGACAGTAGCTTCTGCAGCCATTAACAAAACATCTGCATAGCGCATGATGTGGTAGTTAATTCCAGAAAGTTGTTGCCCCCAACCTCCTGTACCAATATTGGTGTCATCACCTTTGATATATACATTTTTTTTAGGTAGCTAAGGGCCTTAAAAAAGCAGAGCATTTATTACAAAAAATTTGATTTTTTTCATATGATTTGGTTTTTGATTAAACTCAAATATTGAAAAACTATCTCGATTTGATTAAGAAAATGGGGTATAGGAATTCAATAAACTAACAAAAACATTTAACGTATTTTAAGAAATATAGTAAATAATTAATTTGTAAATGATAACTGTACATTATATTACGCTAATTATCTCTTTTTCACATCAGCAACTGATTATGATTTCCTTTGATGCAAAACGATTGAATTTTACATACAAAACAACACGCCTCACTCCATCGAATTTCATTCATCAAAAATAAAATTGAGTCCTTTACACTTTATTTAACCTAATTAAAATGAGCCATTGGTAGGAAAAAAACCCTACTTTTAAAAAAGTTAATCAAACACTTCGCCCAAAGGCGATCACTCCTATTTTTTAGTAGCAATGAAAAATCAATTAATATACACCCTACTCCTATCGATAAACCTCAGTTTATTTGCTCAAATTGACCCAAAAAAAATAGATATTGTTCGTGATGCCTATGGGGTACCCCATATTTTTGCAAAGACGGATGCGGAAGTTGCCTATGGTCTAGCTTGGGCGCATGCAGAAGATGATTTTATAACCATACAACAATCCTATTTAGCAGGAAACAACCTGCTCAGTAATCATTTAGGTAAAAAAGGAATTCCGGCTGATTTCCTCGCTCAATTCATCCGTTCAGAAGAATTGGTAGAACGAGATTATGAAATTAAAACCAGCCCTGAGTACAAGAGAATTTTAGAGGGATACGCTCAAGGAATAAATCGTTATGCCGCAACACACCCCGAAGAGGTATTATCACAACAATTATTTCCTGTTACACCCAAAAGAATGATGCGCTATGCTCAACTGCAATTATTCATTTCCTCTAAAGGAGATTATTGGGTATCCAAGATCTTAGAAGATGATTTAAACTACACCCCTTCTAAAGAAGATTTAAAAGGTTCCAATACCTTCGCCTTCAACAGTTCTAAAACTACAGACGGAGAAACCTATTTAGCCATCAACACACACCAGCCCTTAGACGGCCCCGTATCTTGGTATGAAGCGCATTTGTGTAGCGAAGAAGGAACCAATATTCTCGGTGCTCTATTTGCAGGAAGTCCCAATATTCTCATTGGTGCAAACGAACATTTAGCCTGGGCGCATACTGTAAATCAGCCCGACAAAATGGATGTATTCGCATTGGAAATGCACCCCAAAAAGAAAAATGTATATGTGGTCGATGGGGAAGAATATCCCTTAGAAGTATTCAAAGCTAAATTGACTTTTAAAGTTTTAGGGATTCCTGTAAAGGTTACAAAAAAATACTACCGCAGTATATTCGGACCTACCCTTAAAAATAAATCTGGATATTACGCAGTACGAACCCCAGCGCTGCAGGAGGTTCGAGGCCTTGAACAATGGTGGCGGATGAACAAAGCCACTTCGTTTAAAGAATTTTATGATATTCTTAAAATGAAGGCATTACCGGGATACAATATCGGATACGCAGACAAAAATGACACCATCTTTTATATTTCAAATGGTCTTATTCCAAAAAGGGCTGAAGGTTACAACTGGAAAGAAGTGGTTCCTGGTAACACCAAAAAGACTTTGTGGACGGAAACCTATGCTATTGAAGACCTACCCCAAGTAATTCAACCTTCTTCAGGTTATTTTTACAACACCAACCACTCCCCTTTTAGATCAAGTGACGAAACAAATAATCCCGATGGCGATGCATTCTCTTTGGATATGGGTTTTGAACGCTATGAAAACAACCGTTCTATTCGGTTAAAGGAATTGATCGATGCCGAAGACAGGGTTTCTTATGAAGACTTTAAACGCATGAAATACGATCGTCAATATCCTGAAGAAATGACTTTTTCATGGATGAACATCAACGCCCTTTTTGATCTTGATTCGAAACAATACCCTGATATTGCGCTGCTGATTGAACGAATTCAGAACTGGGATCGCAAGGCAGATGCAACTTCAAAAGGAGCAGGGTCTTTTGCGATTTTATACCATCGTTTATATCCATATTATTCAAAACTACCGGAACCAAAAATATTTCCAAAAACTTTTTTGATCGCAGCTTTACGTGAGGCGAAAGCCTATATGCTAAAACATTTTAAAACCACAGAAATTTCGCTTGGAGATTATCAAAAACTGGTGCGTGGAGATAAAGAATTACCCGTATTTGGCTTACCAGACGTACTGACGTCAATGAGTTCGGTTCCATATCAGGATGGGAAAGTAAAGGTTGTTAGTGGAGAATCGTATATCGAATTGGTTCGCTTTACGCCAGAGGGGACTCAGATAGAATCTTCCATTTCCTATGGGAGTTCTGATCACCCAGACTCGCCTCATTATGGAGATCAGATGGAATTGTATACACAGTTTAAAACTAAGAAAATGTCACTCAGCAAGGAAGCAGCTTACGCTGATGCCAAACGCATTTACAATCCAAAGTAAACCTTATTGACTTGCCAGTGCTTGTTGGTAAACCGCTACATAACGCCCAACAATCAGATTTAAATCAAATTTGCGGGCTTCCTTTTGTGCGTTGTTTTTAAATTCTTCTAGAAGTACTTCGTCTTGTAAAAGGGCAATACTCTTTTCAGCCATAGCCTTCACATCGCCTACATCAAAAAGATAGCCTGTTTTTCCTTCGACATTAACCTCAGACAAACCACCTGTATTCGTTGATATAACGGGAACACACATCATCATTGCCTCTAAAGCAGCTAAACCAAAACTTTCCGTTTCTGAGGGGAGTATAAAGAGGTCTGAATAGCAAAGCACTTCAAAAACTTGGTTGCTTTTCCCAATGAACTTTACAGAATCAGCAATTCCATGTTCTTGGCAATAGTCTATCGCAGCTTGTTTGTCTGGTCCTTCGCCTACCATAATGAGCTTAGCGGGAACTTCCTTAACTATTTTCTCAAATACACGAATGACATCAAGAATTCGTTTTACGGACCTGAAATTACTAACATGAGAGATGATTCGCTCATGAGCAGGAGCTATTACATGGCGTTCACAATCTTCATTGTGGCTCGAGTGCTTCTCGAAATCTACAAAATTCGGAATTACCATAATATCCTTCCGTATATCGAACAAATCGAGGGTATCTTTTTTTAAACTCTCTGAAACAGAGGTCACACAATCCGAATGGTTGATGCTAAAGGCCACAGCGGACTTATAAAAGGGATGGCTTCCTACTAAAGTAATGTCAGTTCCGTGAAGGGTGGTCACAATGGGCAAATTGATTCCTTGGTCTTGTAACATCTTTTTAGCCATATAAGCGGCGTATGCGTGCGGAATAGCGTAATGAACATGCAGTAGTTCAATTTGGTGTAATTTCACCATATCGACCAGCTTACTAGACAAAGCAAGCTCGTAGGGTTGAAAATGAAAAAGGGGATAGTCTGGAACATTAACTTCGTGAAAATGTAGATTCTCACTCAAGGCTTCTAAACGAACCGGTTGCTTATAGGTTATGAAATGGATTTCGTGTCCTTGCAGAGCTAAGGCTAAACCTAACTCTGTAGCTACTACTCCACTCCCACCAAAGGTAGGGTAACATACGATTGCTATTTTCAAATTTTGAGTTTTTAATTTATTATTGCCTCGTAAATATACTGTTGTATTCGGGTACGAATGTCATGTTTTAACAACAAATTATTATCCATTGAGGGATAGGTTCGGTTGGATAAAAAGACATAAATCAATTCGTGCTCGGGATCGGCCCAAGCATAAGTCCCTGTAAAACCTGAATGACCAAAACTTGACTTGGGAACACAGCCGCAGGTTGACCCTCTCCCTTCTAATTGAGGCTTATCGAAACCCACACCACGTCTATTGCCTTGGTCGCAATACAAGCATTGGTTGAACTGATCAAATGTTGCTGAGGAAAAATACTGTTTATCAGCATAACGCCCTTTTTGTAAAAAAAGCTGCATGAGGATTGCTACCTCGCTTGCATTAGAAAAAAGCCCTGCATGACCACCGACTCCGCCTAACATGGCTGCTGCCATATCATGAACTTCTCCTTTCAACTCTTGATTCCGATAATAGGTGTCAATTTCAGAAGGAATAACCGTTTGATTGGGGGTATTCTTATTCGGATTGAATCCTGTTCTAACCAAACCTAAAGGCTTGTAAAAAGTATCCTCAGCAAGCGTTTCAAGAGATTTTTGATAACGGTCTTCCAGCAGGTCTTTCATGAAAAAATACGGGATGTCGGAATACTTATACTCCAAAGTATCGCGCAATTCACTTGCTAAGATTTGATCACTAATTAATTTTGAAAGATTGTTTTTACCATAAAAACGATCTGCTATGACAACTGGAAAACGCTTACTTTGCCTTTTTCTATAAAATTTCTTATTCAGTTTAAGCGGGTTCGCTTTGAGTGTTTCTTTGTAAAAGGGAATCCATGGGGTCAAACGGGCATAATGCGAGAGCATTTCTTGGATACTGATATCGGCCTTATTGGAGGTGTTCCATGCTTCGTTTAGAGTCCCTAATTGAGTGTCTAAAGTAAGTTTTCCAAGATCTACTTCCTTCATTACCATGGGTAGGGTCGCTAGAACCTTAGTCAGGGATGCCAAATCATAAATGTCTGTATTGGTAACTGCTCTTTTTTTTTCATAGGTATGATATCCGTAGCTTTTATTGAAAACNNACTTTCCCATGACGTGCTACTAGAATCTGCATCCCAGGAGTCATTAGTGAGTCCATTGCAATCTGTGCTAGGGTGTCAATTCTACTCAGACGCTCCGGCATAAGTCCGACCTCCAAAGGAGTTCCTGTTCCTAATTCTGTTGGCCCTACAAGTGTAATTCCTGTTCCAACAGGATAAGATGGAGCGATAGAAACGGGTAAACGACCCGATGCCTTGCGTTCGCCTAAAAGAATTTCGGCGGATGCTTTTTGAGCTATTGAACTGTTTTGATAACTGACCACCAATCCATCGATGGCATCTAAATTTCCTAAACTGCTCAAGGCATAAGGTTTAACAAAAACATCTAGGATTATACTGTGATCTTTCGTTAAAGCAGTTAGAAGTTGATGTTCTTTTTTGGAAAAGCTAGAGGCTTTCCATGGGCTTGCATTAGATCGGTGGAATCCGATAATGACTTTTTTATATGAAGCCAGTGCTTGTATGATTTTATCGTTGGGTAAAGAAGCATCAACTGTATGAATTTTAAGTTTTTGCGACAAGCTATTCTTGAAGGTAGACCCAGTATCATCTCCAAGTTTAAGATATCCATAGGTAGGTTCTTTGCTGAGCGGTAAAATATTATTCTTATTCTGAACAAGAGTAACAGCAGCCTGCATGGCCTTTGCAATTAAATAATCATCTTCAATTGTATTTAAATCTGTACTTAGGTTTTCTTTTGAAACGGGCTTATACTTATTTAAACCTACTAAGTACTTAGCTTTTAAAATTTTCTTTACCGACACGGCCAAACGCTCTTCTGTGAACTTTTTAGCTTTAAAGGCACGTTTCATTTTCTTAATTGCGGTACTTACATTGTTTGGAATTAAAAGAATGTCATTCCCTGCTAAAAAAGCGGCAACATCAATTCCATATTTTGGGCTAATCCCCGAAGCACCTTTCATATTTAAGGCATCCGTGATTACTAATCCTTTGAATTTAAGGGAATCTTGAAGTAAAACCTGTACTGTTTTTTGAGACAAGGAAGAAGGAATACCCGCATCGAGCGCAGGAATATCCAAATGGGCAACCATTACAGAGGAAACGCCTGCTTGGATTATTTTTTTAAAGGGATACAATTCTACTTCATCGATTCGCTCTGAAGAAAAATTAATCGAAGGCAATCCTAAATGTGAATCGGTAGCGGTATCGCCATGTCCAGGGAAATGTTTTGCAGATGAAAGTACTCCAGCCTCATGCATTCCATTCATAAAGGCAATTCCTTTTTGGGCTACATTTACTTTATCTTCCCCAAAAGATCGGTTGCCAATAATTGGGTTTTTAGGATTGGTATTGATATCTACTGAGGGTGCAAAATTAATGTGAATTCCCAAGCGTTTCGCTTGTTCTCCAATTCTATAACCAATAGCTTGAACGAGTTTGTCGTCTTGAATCGCTCCTAAGGTCATATTCCAAGGAAAAGCTTGTACAGAATCTAGGCGCATGGCGACACCCCATTCGGCATCCATTCCTATCAATAATGGAATTTTGGATTTTTTCTGAAAGCGATTCAGCCAATCCGTTTGACCAAGTGGGCCACCTAATGAAAAAATAACGCCTCCTATTTTATTCTCGTCTATGTTTTTGGAAATGGCGTCAAAATGCTCTTTTCCTTGTTCAGAAAAAGCCATAACCATAAATAATTGCCCTATTTTTTCATCAAAGCTAAGTTGGCCATACGTACTATCCACCCATTGTTGTTGGGCTTCATAATCTACAGCAACTAAGGGGTTTGGTGTTTGTGCACTCAAGGTGCAAATGCCAAAAAGTGATACTAGTAGGTTGCGCATGCGATATTGGTGTTATTTTATAAAACGAGAGTGCCAGCTTTGACCAGCAGGGACTTCCCAATGACTTATATACTCAGCTTTATCAACCACCAAGTTATTAAAAACTATAGTACTTGAAGAAACTTTTCTTTTTTTAGCTAAGGATCGGAATTCCTTTAAGGGTGTGTA
>DLQQ01000016.1:1665-2674 GCA_002477625.1 Candidatus Arcticimaribacter sp. UBA7428 | reverse complement strand
AACTATGTTGGAGAAGTATTGCTTTGGACGGGAATTGCGGTCATCGCATTGCCAACCTTCAGTGGACTACAATACTTGGCATTGATTTCTCCCGTCTTTACCTACCTCTTACTCACTCGTGTGAGCGGCGTAAATCTTTTAGAAGCTAGTGCCGACAAAAAATGGGAAGGCAACGAAGCCTATGAAAAGTACAAAGAAAAGACTCCCGTTTTTTTCCCCTTCGTATAGTCTTTATTCAACATCTTCAGTTCATTAATTGGTTTTCAAATGGGAATTTTACAAACCAAATTAATACACTTTAGTGCCTTAGTATAAAGGGTATTAGGGCTGACATCTTCAGGGCTCAAAAATTAATTTCAAAACCCCCTTATATTTGATTTAATTGGTACATTTGGATCAATATATACAAATAGAATTAATACAGAATTGCCATGTCAAATAGTTTTTTGAAGTCACCTACCCCCATAAACGAAGCTGTAAAATCATACGCACCCAACACACCAGAAAGAGCTGCTGTGACGGCAGCTTATGACCAATATTTTTCTGAAAAAATCCATATTCCAATGAAGATTGGAGGAGAAGAAGTGAATTCTCAGGAGACGGCAACCATGCACCCGCCTCACGATCACAAACACAGTATGGGAACCTACAGTTTGGCTACCGAAGCACATGTGGAGCAAGCAATTGCTGCGGCTTTGGAAGCGCGTAAGACTTGGGCATTGGTTCCTTTTGCAGCTCGTGCTGCAGTATTCCTAAAGGCTGCAGATTTAATTGCAGGTCCTTACCGTGCTCGTATCGCAGCGGCAACCATGATGGCACAATCCAAAACGGTGCACCAAGCGGAAATTGATTCTACCTGTGAGTTTATTGATTTCTTGAGGTTCAATGTAAAATTTGCTGAAGAAATATACCAAGATCAACCGACCTCTTCCGAAGGGGTTTGGAACCACGTACACTACCGTCCCTTAGAAGGATTCATCTACGCTGTGAGCCCGTTCAACTTCACCGC
>DLQQ01000016.1:0-1541 GCA_002477625.1 Candidatus Arcticimaribacter sp. UBA7428 | reverse complement strand
ATCAACATGATCAACGGAGACCCAGAAATGGTAACCAATACCGTTTTAAAAAGCCCAGATTTTGCAGGGATTCACTTTACAGGATCTACCCATATTTTTAAAAACATTTGGCATAAAATCGGAAGTAATATCCACACCTATAAAACCTACCCAAGAATTGTTGGAGAAACAGGAGGGAAAGATTATATCGCCGTACACAATTCGGCTAATATAGACGAAGTAGCAACAGCTGTTGTTCGTGGTGCTTTTGAATTTCAAGGTCAAAAATGTTCTGCTGCCTCTCGTATTTACCTTCCCAAATCGAAGTCTAAAGCCATCATAGACAGGATTGTTGCGGATGTAAAAACCATTACTTTAGGTTCTCCTAGAGAATTAAAAAACTTTATGACAGCCGTGATCCACAAAGGTTCTTTTGACCGCCTTGCAGCTGCTATTGAGCAAGCAAAAAAGGATTCAGATGTCGAGATTGTAGTTGGCGGAACTTATGACGACTCCAAAGGATATTTTATAGACCCAACCGTTTTGGTAACGACCAATCCTAAATACGATACCATGGAACGCGAATTGTTCGGACCCATTGTAACAATTTATGTATACGAGGATGACCAATGGGAAGAAACCCTCAAGCTGGTCGATACTACCTCAGAATACGCCCTCACGGGAGCTATTATGGCTAAAGACCGTATTGTTATTGAAAAAGCTCGTTTGGCTCTTGAAAATAGTGCAGGTAATTTTTACATCAACGACAAACCCAGTGGTGCGGTAGTAGGACAACAACCTTTTGGCGGAGCTCGTGGCTCGGGAACCAACGACAAAGCAGGGTCTCGACAAAACCTTCTGCGTTGGGTATCGCCTCAGCTTGTAAAAGAAACCTTGATTCCAGCAACAGATTATCGCTACCCATTTATGGATGCTTAATTGAGATGAATAATCTTTTTGAAAACACGAGAATTGCTTTTGCATCAAAGACTGATGCAGAACTAAAGAAGAGTTTTGTACTCTTCAAGTTACTCTCGAATTCTTTTTTAACAAAAGTAGGAACAGTTTGTATCGAGTTTTTATTGAAACTGGGTTTGCCGATCAACTTTTTACTGCGCAAGACGATGTTCGATCAATTTTGTGTTGGGACTACTCTAGAGGAGTCGCAAACTGTGGTTCAAAAACTCAAGGCTAAGAAGATCGATTCCTGTTTAAATTATTCTATAGAAGGGATTGATTCGGAAGTCGGTTTTGACCAAACATTGAATCAGATTCTAAAGACTTTGGACGCTTCTAGTGTTGAAAAAGGAACCTCTTTTACCGTTATAAAACCAACCGGATTCGGTTCTACAACCCTATTCGAAAAAGTGAGTTCTAAAGCAGCATTAAATTCCGAAGAGCTTCAAGCATGGGGGCGTGTAAAGGATCGGTTTCATCAAGCAAAGGTTCATTAAAGTTGGGAGGGAGTATCACAAGGTATGTGTATATCTTCCTCCAGCCGTTAGTGTGGTTTTGGGGCTTGCTGTAACTTGTATCGCGGGTAAATCAAAGAAATAATATGC
>DLQQ01000079.1:22466-23849 GCA_002477625.1 Candidatus Arcticimaribacter sp. UBA7428 | reverse complement strand
GGTTGCTACTACCTTGTATTGAACGGAAACTTTCAGTTTTACAAATACATCATCCTTAGTTTTTGTCTCTACAATAACATCCAATTGAAGTATTTTAAGACTCATGCGCCCTGCAATTTTGTCAACTAAGGGGATTTTTAGGTGTAAACCAGGTTGGCGTATTCCAACAAATTTACCAAACCGTTCAATGATTGCGGCAGTTTGTTGTTTTACAATAAACAGTCCCGATGCAAGCAACACCAGAACAACAAAAATAATAATGTAAGTCGTTATATTCATAAGCTTAAATTTAGGTTAACGTTGGTTTTTTAAAAGTTCCAAACGTTCTAATATACTGTTTTTTCCAATAACCTTAATGACCTCGACAATATCAGGTCCCGATAAATTACCAACAGCAGCCATGCGCAAGGTCTGCATAACGGCTCCCATTCCAATAGACTGCTCCTTACAAAAACGAAACACAGCATCTTTGAAATCATCAAGATTGTTCTCGCCTATCAACTGGATGACACTATTTATCAAACTGTCCAAATCCAACTTATTGATTTTTTGCATCCCTTTTTCGTCATAGGTTTTAGGCTGTTCTAAAAACACAGAACACAAAGCAGGAACATCATTTAGCAACTCAATTCGCTCTTGAATTAGCGCCACGATTTTCAATACAGCTTCATTTTCGTACTGTTCTTTCAATTCTGGGCATCTGTCTAGAATAAGTAATTTTGCTTGTTCAACATCCAACCGCTGAATATGCTGTTGATTTACCCATTTGGCTTTTTCGTAATCGAAGCGCGCACCGCCTTTTTGAATTTCCTTTAAATCAAATGCATCCACGACTTCTCCCAAGGACATGATTTCATTTTCTGCACTTGAGCTCCATCCCAATTGACTGATATAGTTTAAATGGGCAGCAGGCAAAAACCCTTTTTCTTTATAGCCCTCAAATTCTCCATTCCACGCAATTGGAAAAACAGGATAGCCGTTTTTGTCTCCATCTCGTTTACTTAATTTACCCTTACCTGAAGGATTTAAGATCAACGGCAAATGCACAAATTTTGGTTTATTCCATCCGTATATATCATACAATAGGGTGTGAATTGGAAGGGAGGGGAGCCATTCCTCGCCTCGAATCACAGTTGTGATTTCCATACAATGGTCGTCAATAACGTTTGCCAAGTGATAGGTTGGTGTACCGTCTCCTTTAACTAAAACTTTGTCCTCTAGTTCATTACTGTTTACACGAACGGTTTTTCGAATTTCATCTTCGCTTAGAATTTCGATATTGGGCTTTACCAGTAAACGTATTGTATAAGCCTCTCCATTAGAAATTCTATGTTGGGTTTCTTCTTCCGAAAGGTTCAGCGAATTATCAAATGATGCCCGATT
>DLQQ01000079.1:19873-22432 GCA_002477625.1 Candidatus Arcticimaribacter sp. UBA7428 | reverse complement strand
AAACGTTCCGCCGAGTCAAAAGCATAGTATGCACCTTTCTTTTCAAGAAGTTCAGCGATGTATATTTTATAAATATCCCCGCGCTCACTTTGTCGATAGGGTCCAAAAGCTCCTGGATCAACCACGCTTTCATCTGGACTAATTCCTGCCCAGGCTAAGCTTTCAAAGATATATTCTTCACTAGCTTCAACCTTTCGTTTCTGATCGGTATCTTCAATTCTTAACACAAAGACTCCTCTATTTTTCCGAGCATATAAATAATTGAATAGTGCAGTTCGTACTCCTCCAATATGAAGTGGTCCGGTTGGGCTAGGTGCAAAACGTACGCGTTCCATCATCTCCTTTTTATTTTTTACAAATATAGTCTCTCTCCTTCATTTTTCCATCACTTGATATTCTGTATATTTGCCGAGTTATGCATAAGATCCAATTTATTAATTTTCCCAACATTGCTTTAGACCCTAAGCATCTCATTTTATGGTTGGAGGATTTATGCGCTCATTTCAATGTTAGCATTGAACAATTTGCAGTACATTTTATTGGTAAGGACAAAATGTTGGAAATGAACCAAAAATATTTGAATCACGATACACATACCGATATTTTGACCTTTGACTATGGAAATCAGCAGGTTATAAATGCGGAGTTATTTGTCTCTGAGTATATGTGTGGCCTTAATGCTTTTGAAAACGCACAAAGCATTGAAGACGAGTCTCTTAGGTTAATATCGCACGGTTTTTTACACACAATTGGTTTTTCAGACAAAAAACCAGAAGATAAAATATTAATGACCGAACAAGAAGACCGATGTCTTCAAATGTTCCACGTGAAACAATAAAGATGTTTACAACACCCTATGATGTTATCGTTGTTGGAGCTGGACATGCTGGTGCAGAAGCAGCCGCCGCAGCCGCCAATATGGGCTCCAAAACGCTATTGATAACCATGAACCTTCAGACCATCGGTCAAATGTCTTGCAATCCTGCCATGGGCGGAATTGCAAAAGGGCAAATTGTTCGTGAGATTGATGCCCTTGGTGGTTATAGCGGAATTGTTTCTGATGTCAGTGCGATTCAGTTCAAAATGCTCAATCGTTCAAAGGGTCCTGCCATGTGGAGCCCAAGAGTTCAGTCCGATCGTATGATGTTCGCTCAAGCTTGGAGGGACCGATTGGAGCAAACACCGAATCTGGATTTCTATCAAGACATGGTTCAAGACCTTTTATTTGATGGCTACAGCGTTACAGGAGTTGTCACCTCACTGGGTTTAAAAATATATTCTAAAACGGTCATTCTTACCAATGGAACTTTTCTAAACGGACTTATCCATATTGGTGATAAAAATTTCGGTGGGGGTAGAGCAGGGGAAAGTCCTTCAACGGGTTTGACTGCAACCCTGCTTGCCAAAGGTTTTGAGTCGGGGAGAATGAAAACGGGAACACCCCCACGAGTGGATGGACGCTCGCTCAATTTTGACGTCATGGAAGAGCAGCCCGGAGACCCGGTTCCAGTTAAATTTAGTTATTCCCCAGAAACAAAACCCCTAACCCAACAACGTAGTTGTCATATTACCTATACAAGCGATGAAGTGCACGAGACTTTACGCAAAGGCTTTGATCGCTCGCCCATGTTCAACGGTGCGATAAAAAGTTTGGGCCCACGTTACTGCCCTTCGATTGAAGATAAGGTAGATCGCTTTGCAGACAAAAACCGTCATCAGGTTTTTGTAGAACCCGAGGGTTGGAATACGGTAGAATATTACATTAATGGTTTTTCTACCTCTCTTCCAGAAGATGTTCAGTTTGACGCTTTGAGAAAGGTCAAAGGTTTTGAAGCCGTAAAGTTTTTTAGACCGGGTTACGCGATAGAATATGATTATTTTCCACCAACTCAGCTCACCCATAGTTTGCAAACAAAGCTCGTAAAAGGTTTGTTTTTTGCTGGACAAATAAACGGGACAACCGGTTATGAAGAGGCAGGCGCGCAAGGCTTGATGGCAGGAATTAATGCCCACCGTTATCATACAGGAGCATCCGATTTTCAATTGAAGCGCAGCGAGGCTTACATCGGGGTTCTCATAGACGACCTCATTACCAAGGGTACAGAAGAGCCGTATCGTATGTTTACTTCTCGAGCAGAATATCGCACCTTGCTCAGACAAGATAATGCCGATTTGCGCCTCACTCCGCTGGGGTATAATTTAGGTTTAGCCAAAGAAGAGCGTTTGCTTGCGGTAAACAGAAAGGTTGAGCATACCGCTTTGTTAAAAGATTTTTACACCAAAACAAGTGTTCTTCCTGAAGAGGCGAATCCGCTTTTAGAAGCCAAGAATTCCGCTCCAATGCGACAGTCAGATAAAATGATTAAGATCTATTCCCGTCCCGGGATTGACCTGAACGACATGAGCAAATTAACCGCTGTATCGGAGTTTCTTGACGAGCATAAGATCAGTCAAGACGTGCAGGAGCAGGTCGAGGTGCAAATCAAATATTCGGGCTATATCGAAAAAGAACGGTTGAATGCCGACAAGCTCAATCGCCTAGAGGCAGTGGCTATTCCC
>DLQQ01000079.1:0-19758 GCA_002477625.1 Candidatus Arcticimaribacter sp. UBA7428 | reverse complement strand
AAGCTGGGAAGATAATGTTTCACGTGGAACATAAACAAAACGTGTATGAAAAAGGAGGTGTGTTCTACTCAAGACTATCTGGTTTCCGGAGAAACTTTTTCAATACGGTGGGATGAGTCGAAAGGGTATGCGTCCACCCATCCACAGCCGGCAGCAGACAAGCTAGGGTCGTATTACGAATCAGCAGCCTATCTTTCACACAATGAATCCCAACAAAGTGTCGTTGGCCTTTTGTACCGAATGGCGCGCAAATACATGTTTCGTATTAAACACAAGATGTTCAAAAAATGGCTCCCAGCCAATTCATCTATTTTAGATTACGGTTGCGGAACAGGAGGCTTTTTGGAATACACATCGAGTAAGGCTTATGCCTCTTTTGGTGTTGAAACAAACACCTATGCACGAGATCAAGCAATCCGAAAAGGGCTAACGGTTGTATCGTCTTGGGAACAGCTGCCTCAAGAGAAATTCAACTTGATTAGTCTGTGGCATGTTCTGGAGCACGTATCGGACTTGGATCAATGTATACAAGAAATACAGAAACGACTCAACACAAACGACATTCTGTTGATTGCCGTTCCAAACCTCAACGCCTTCGATGCGATATATTATGCGGAATTTTGGGCAGCTTATGATGTTCCTCGACACCTTTGGCACTTTTCACAGAGAGGAATCAAACAGCTGATTGAGCCTTGTGGCTTTGAACTCATTGCCCAGCATCCACTCATTTTGGATGCACTCTATATTGCCTATGTATCCGAAAAGCACAAAGGTTCCCGATTTGCATTACTCAAAGGAATTTTTAGAGGATTACAATCCAATTGGAAAGCTAAAAAGACAGGAGAATATTCTTCACTGGTTTATCTATTTCGCAAGGCGAAATAATTACAATTCTTTCTTATTGAGGATACGGGTCATACGCAAGGCAAAGTCGGAAAAAAGAATTTTCCCATTGGCATTCCGATCTACAGCATAACAAGTTTCTTCTAATAATTCGATCAATTCCTGAGCATTTCCACTATGAACAAAAGGCGCAAATTTTTCTATTTTAAAACCAGTCAGGGATTGAAAATGAACCAAAGAGGATGTTTGATAAGAAACCAATAATGCCTGACGAATGAAATGAAGACTATACAAGAGAAACTCCTTTTGAAGTGTTCTCCCTAAAGCCCCCATGGTATTTGCCCAGCTCATCAGGTCGATTACAATACTTTTATTCCCACTCGCTTTGAATGCAGCACGCAGACATTGAACAAATAAGGTTTCATATTCTCTTTGCTGTTCTGTGTTTTGGAATGATTCTAATGCTTTACCCAGGCTCCCTTCGGCATTGGCCGCATAAAAGACCGCAAGGTTTTCTTCACAGCCTTGGTTTAGCAGTTCCTCTTTGATACTGTCAGCGCTTAGCGGTTTCAATGAAGACAGCTGGCAACGGGATTTGATGGTAGGCAGTAAGTCCAATTCGTTTTCGGCAACAAAGATAAAGAAGGTTTTTTCTGGCGGCTCTTCGATTAATTTTAGCAGTTTATTCCCAGACTGAACATTCAATTTGTCCACCCCCCAAAGAACACAAACTTTCGCACCGCCAGAAAACGATTTCAAATGTAAAGCCTTAAAAAGCAGATCGATCTCATCTACACTGATGTTTCCCTGTTTGTTTTCAGATCCAATCGAAAGCATCCAATCATTGGAACCGCCGTAAGGGGCTTCACTTACAAAGGATCGAAACTGTTTTATGTAATCAGAACATTTGGGTTTGCTGCTAACAGAAGCAGATGTTGCCACTGGAAAAATAAGATGTAAATCGGGGTGTTCAAGAAAAAAGGATGCCTCTTTTCCCTTGTTTAAGTGTTGCGCAAGGCTTTCTTCGTCCCACAAAATCTCCAGAGCAAGGGCAACAGCAAGCGCGAGGCCCCCACGCCCAGAACTGTCAATAAAACACTGACTATGAGGAAGTTGACTTGATTGTAAAGAAGAAAGCAGTGTTTTTTTTAATGGCTCTTGTCCACGAATTTGATTGATAAACATCTTCAAAGATAATCTAATTTTAATTTCAAAAAGCTTTCGGCTCCTGCTGCAATAGTTTCGGTTTATTCTACTATTTTTGCCCTAAAATTTTATTAAATGAAGACCCTTGAAAAACTTTCACTAAATAACGAAAAAGTTTTAATACGTGTAGACTTTAATGTCCCTATAGATGAGGAGAGAAAGGTCACCGACGACACAAGAATCCGTGCTGCAAAACCTACGATCGATTATATTCTTTCCAAAGGGGGTAGCTGTATTTTAATGTCCCACCTGGGTCGTCCAAAAGGCAAAGACCTTAAATTTTCATTAGAACAGATTCAACAAACCATTTCCGGTATTTTGGAAGTCCCTGTTACTTTTGCTCAAGACTGTGTCGGAACGGCAACTCAAGAACTCGCCAACGCTCTTCAGAACGGACAGGTTTTATTGTTAGAAAACCTTCGCTTTTACGATGAAGAAACTCAAGGAGACGAAGATTTCGCGAAAGAACTATCCAATCTCGGGTCGGTATATGTAAACGATGCATTTGGGACCGCACACAGAGCGCACGCTTCAACAGCCATCATCGCTTCTTTTTTCCAAAACAAAAAGGCCTTTGGAAAATTATTAGAGCAAGAAGTAAACGCAATAGACCAAGTAATGAAGACCGGTGAAAAACCAGTTTTAGCAATCTTAGGAGGAGCAAAAGTTTCTTCTAAAATTACAATCATTGCTAATATTCTCGATAAAATCGATCACCTCATCATTGGAGGAGGAATGGCCTATACTTTTATTAAAGCCCAGGGCGGAAGTATCGGTGATTCGCTTTGTGAAGATGATTATTTACAATATACAAAGGACCTTTTGGAGCAAGCCGCAGCTAAAAATGTTCAAATACACTTACCAATAGACGTAGTATGCACCGATGACTTTGATAACAACGCTAAAAGTCAAATTACACCCATAGGATCCATCCCCGACAAATGGATGGGACTTGATTCTGGGCCAGAAAGTATTGCAAAATTTGGAGCGGTTATAGCGCAATCTAAAACCATTCTTTGGAATGGACCTGTTGGTGTTTTTGAATTCGAAAACTTTGCAAAAGGGACCATTGCCTTAGGAGAAGCAATTGCTCAAAGCACTTCTCAAGGTGCTTTTTCACTAGTAGGAGGAGGAGATTCTGTAGCTGCAGTAAAACAATTCGGCTTCGAAAATCGAGTGAGTTATGTTTCTACCGGAGGTGGAGCCATGCTAGAAAGCTTAGAAGGAAAAGACCTTCCAGGAATTGCTGCTTTGAGAGACTAAAGCGACAGCTCTTGTAATTCAGGCGGCTATTGGAATGGTTTTTGCTCATACTATAATCCAAGAAAAGGAAGATCCCTATGAAAAAATATATTCTTATTTTAGCTTGCATGGCAACGGCCTGTTCATCAAAAAAAGGGCAACGGTACGTTCCTGATTCTAACGGTAACCTCAACCAAGTAACCGTTGTCATGAACAATGCCCAATGGGAGGGTGTTTTGGGCGATGCTGTTCGAGACGAAATCGCGACTATTTATGAGGGGCTTCCAACGGACGAGCCTCGTTTTTCCATGAAACAACTGCATCCCAAGGCATTTGATGGATTTGCTCGAAACAGCCGCAACATCCTGTGGTTTAAAAAAGACAGCCTAGCTTCTTTCGAATTGAGACAAGATCAATTTGCAAAGCCACAAATTGTTGCTTTTTTTAAAGGAGAGGACCAAGAACTTATGGCGGAATATGTTCGCGAAAATGCTACCCTTATTCAAGAGTTATTTCAAGAAAATGAACGCAAAGAAAAGCTGAGAAGGATTAAAAAGGCCAAAGCAAACGAGAACACGCTCGAAAACCGATTCAAGATAAGTTTGACTTATCCCTCGGCCTATAAAACAGTTAAAGACACCACGAACTTCACTTGGATTGAAAAACCCGTACAAAAAGGAACATTGAACCTGATTGTGTATTCACTTCCTTTAAAATCCGTCTCTTCCAATCCATTAACTCAGATAAAGAATATGCGGGATTCTATTGGAAAACTATATGTTCCGGGGAGATTACCCGGCAGCCATATGATCACAGAACAAGCTTATCTTCCCTATCTATACAAGACAGAATTGGATGGAAAAGAAGCCTATTTGACAAAAGGAATGTGGGAAGTAAAAAAAGATTTTATGGCCGGACCCTTTGTAAACTATAAGGTCAAAGACGAAAAGAATGACCGATGGATCATTGTTGAAGGTTTTGCCTTTGCACCGTCTTTAAATAAACGCGATTATATGTTCGAACTGAACACGATTATATCCTCGTTTAAGCAAAACGAATAAAAGAGCGTTAGTCTTTTTTCTTTTCAATTTTTGAGGCATCTTCTTCCTCTTCTTTTGTAGCGTTTTTAAATTCCTTAATACCGCTTCCGAGACCACGCATCAATTCAGGAATTTTTCTACCTCCAAAAAGCAATAAAACTACAAGGACGATGAGGATTATTTGAGGACCTCCAATCATTCCTAAAAAAACTACTAAACTTATCATATCATTGATTTTCAACAAATGTAAAAAGAATTATTGTAGGGAATCCGTATTTTGATCAGGGAAAGCAGTAATTTTTAACCAAGGGTTTCTTTATATTTGTGCTAGATCATGGGAAAAGAATCAAAAAAAAGAGGAAAATTAAAGCAAAAACTACTGAACAAGTACCGTTTAGTGGTCTTGAACGAGGAAACGTATGAAGAACAATTGTACTTCCGTTTGACGCGATTAAACGTTATGATTATTTCCATTCTTCTAATTTCCGTCTTTGTGACGGGAACCGTTCTTTTAATCGCTTCTACACCGCTCAAAGAATTTATACCTGGATATTCTTCAACTGCTATGCGAGCGCAAGCTGCAGAAAACGCAATAAAACTTGATTCTTTAAACAGAGCATACGATCAATCCATCCGATACTTAAACTCCATTCAACAGGTATTGGTAGGAGACCTTAAGTTCGACGAACTAAATGAAAGCCCCATAACATTAGACAGTTTTTCCAAACGCCCCAAAGCAATTGTTTCTATGAGTATTGATGATTCTCTTTTGAGGGCTATGGTAGATCAAGAAGACAAGTATAATTTTCAAGGAGGATCAAAAAGCAAGATCAATTTTGTTCTGTTTCCTCCAGCCCAAGGCGATCTATCGCAAACCTATGACCCAACGAATAAGCATTATGCCGTTGACATTGTACTCAAAGAAAATGCACCCATCAAGGCAGTTGCCGATGGAACGGTTATTTTTTCGGAATGGACAGCTGGCACGGGTCATGTAATCATCATTGAACATCCATTCGGCTTAATTTCTGCTTACAAACACAACGCTTCATTGAGTAAACAACAAGGAGACTATGTGGTAGCAGGGGAAGTGATTGCTTCTGCTGGAAATACAGGAGAGTTATCCACAGGGTGGCATTTACATTTTGAGCTTTGGAGTGATGGATACCCAATGAACCCCGAAAGTTTTATTGACTTTTCTAAATAACAAGACAAAAGAATGAAGCAATTAGCAGCAAAAATATTTGCTAAAGTCATCTTTAAAAAAAACCAAAAATGGGTAAATAACCCGGTTCAGGCTCAACAAAAAACCTTTCAAAAACTCATTGCTTCCGGCAGAAAAACCCTTTTTGGAAAAGACCATAATTTTTCATCCATTACACAACCCTCAGATTTTGCGAAACAGGTTCCTGTTCGAGACTATGAAGCATTACGCATCTATGTAGACCGAATTGTTGCTGGCGAAGAAGACATCTTATGGCCAGGGAAGCCAATTTATTTTTCCAAAACAAGTGGTACTACTTCTGGGGCTAAATACATTCCGATAACCGAAGAATCTATGCCAACCCACATCACCGCAGCGCGAGATGCCATACTTATCTATATATACTATACGGGAAACACTAGCTTTTTGAAAGGAAAACAAATCTTTGTTCAAGGGAGTCCGGAGCTGGATTATAAAAACGGAATTGCTTTGGGGCGCTTATCAGGAATTGTAGCACACCACGTCCCTTCCTATCTCCAAAAAAGCCGTATGCCCAGCTGGGAAACCAACTGTATCGAAGACTGGGAAGAAAAAGTAAACGCGATTGTTGCCGAAACAGTAACAAAAGACATGACACTCATTGGTGGAATACCTTCCTGGGTTCAGATGTATTTCGAAAAAATAAAAAGTAAAACCAAACAAGATGTTGGCGATTTGTTCAAAAACTTTTCGCTCTTCGTTTACGGAGGAGTAAATTTTGAACCCTATAAAAGTGTCTTTAAAAACCTCATTGGACGATCGGTAGACACCTTGGAGCTGTTCCCAGCCTCCGAAGGCTTTTTTGCTTATCAAGACATTCCCAAGCAAGAGGGTTTACTCTTGCTCTTGAATAATGGAATTTTCTATGAGTTTATACGGGTCGATGAAATACAACAAGAAAACTCAAAACGATATACCCTTGGCGAAGTAGTATTAGGAGTTAATTATGCTCTAATAATTTCTACCAATGCGGGTTTATGGGCCTACAATATTGGAGATACGGTTCGTTTTGTTTCTACAGCACCCTATCGTTTGGTAGTAACCGGAAGAATCAAACATTTTATTTCTGCTTTTGGAGAACACGTTATTGGAAAAGAAGTAGAAACAGCCCTCAAAATAGTAACAGAAGGGACGCCTGTTCGAATCCGAGAGTTTACGGTTGCCCCCCAAGTAAAGCCAGAATCAGGGTTGCCTTACCACGAATGGTGTATTGAATTTGATCAAGAGCCAGAAGATATGGGAGCATTTGAGACGGCTTTAGATGCGGAAATGGAAAAGCAAAACGTATATTATCAGGATCTGATTCAAGGCAAAGTATTACGCAAGCTTGTTGTAAAACCGATAATAAAGCAAGGCTTTGAAAAGTATATGAAATCGATTGGCAAACTGGGCGGACAGAACAAAGTTCCGCGTTTAGCCAACGACCGTAAAATTGCAGACGCTCTGCCAAAAGCACAATAAATGGAGGCAAAAACACTCATCACTGGAGGATTAGGATTCATAGGGTCAAATTACATTGACTATATCATAGAAGCCAAACCCCTCGAAAACTTATTGGTTTTAGACAAGAAAACCTATGCTGCAGATGCAAACGCGCTGAAACGCTGGGAGGGAAACGCTCGACTAAGCTTTGTCGAAGGAGACATTTGTGATGCTCAGCTTTTAAGTCAATTGTTTCAAGAAAACAACATACAGGGTGTCGTTCATTTTGCGGCAGAATCCCATGTTGATAATTCGATCAGCGGTCCACAGGCCTTTGTTGAAACCAACATTATGGGAACTTTTCAGCTTTTAGAAGCAGCTCGAAAAGCGTGGTTGGAACCCAATCAAAGCAAGAAAGCTACCTATGAAAAGGCTCGTTTTCACCAAATCTCAACAGATGAGGTTTACGGTGCCTTAGGTTCTACAGGAGCCTTTACTGAAGAAACCGCCTACGCTCCCAACAGCCCTTATAGCGCATCCAAAGCCGCATCGGATCATTTGGTTCGAAGCTATTTTCACACCTATGGCCTGCCCGTTGTAACGACCAATTGTTCCAATAACTTTGGACCCTACCAGCATCAAGAAAAATTGATTCCAACGATCATTAGAAAAGCAATTCAAGAAGAACCCATTCCTATTTATGGAACAGGAAAAAACATTCGGGATTGGCTTTTTGTACTCGATCACTGTATCGCCATACAAACTGTTTTTGAAAAAGGAACCTTAGGGGAGGTTTATTGTGTGGGTGGCGATAGCGAAAAAACAAATTTGGATCTCTGTGCAGCCGTTATTCAAATTTTAGATACGATACAGCCACGATCCAACGGAAAATCTTATACCACACTAATTACTCATGTTACCGATCGTTTGGGGCATGATTTTCGATATGCCATTGACGCAACCAAAATCAAGAATGAATTGGGCTGGAAAGCCCAGACCTCTTTTGAAGAAGCACTTCAGATTACGGTAGAACATTACCTAAACAAAAGGAACTGATGAAAGGAATTATCTTAGCAGGAGGAAAAGGAACACGTCTATACCCATTGACCAAAGCGGTTAGTAAGCAACTCATGCCCATCTACGACAAGCCTATGGTATATTATCCTTTGGCAACCTTAATAGAAGCAGGAATACACGAAATATTGATTATTACCACCCCAGAGGACATGCCTTTATTTAAAAGCTTATTGGGCGATGGTTCACGCATAGGATGTTCTTTTAGTTATGTTGAACAGCCAGAACCAAACGGTTTGGCACAAGCATTTATTTTAGGCAAAGACTTCATACAAAACGATCCCGTTGCTCTTATTTTGGGAGACAATTTATTTTATGGAACCCATTTTATAGAGCAGCTAAAAAAACACGCCTCTTACGATGGCGGGATGATTTTTGCCAGCAAAGTGAGCGATCCACATCGGTATGGAATCGTTCAATTTGATGCCAACAGAAAAGCAATTGACATTGAAGAAAAGCCAACGCATCCCAAATCGACTTACGCTGTCCCGGGAATTTATTTTTACGACAATACCGTGGTCGAAAAAGCAAAACAACTGAAACCAAGCGCAAGGGGAGAATTAGAAATTACGGATCTCAACCGACTGTATATGGACGAAAACCGGTTGCATGTTGAGGTTTTAGATCCTGGCACTGCCTGGTTGGATACCGGAACCATCGAATCGTTGATGGAAGCCAGTCAGTTTGTACAAGTAATTCAATCCAGACAAGGCATACTGATCGGTGCGATCGAGGCGGCCGCATACCATTCGGGAGCGATCGATAAACCACAGTTGAGCCTTTTGGCTGACGAGCTCGAAAAAACCGTCTATGGGACCTATTTAAAATCGCTGATTTCAGAATAAATATGGATGTTCAAAAAACTTCAATAGTAGATTGTTGGCTGATCAAGCCGCAGGTGTTTAAAGATGATCGGGGATATTTTTATGAAAGTTTTCAAAAAGAACGTTTTGAAGCATTAACTCAACTGGCTTTTAACCCAGTTCAGGACAACGAAGCATTTTCGACCTATGGGGTTGTTCGTGGGTTGCACTTACAAGAAGCGCCGCATGCACAAGCAAAATTAGTTCGTGCACTTCAAGGAACCATTTTGGATGTTGCGGTGGATTTAAGAAAAGAAAGCCCCACTTTTGGAGCTGTAGTTACTGCTGTGCTGAGCCAGGAAAACAAAGAACAACTATTTGTTCCTAAAGGTTGCGCCCACGGCTATGCCGTTCTAAGTCCAGAAGTGGTTGTTTTCTATAAAACAGATGCCTACTATCACCCAGAAGCGGAAAGTGGAATTTTATATAAGGACGCAGAACTGAACATCGATTGGAGAATTCCACAAACAGATCAAATTCTAAGCGATAAAGATCGCCTTTGGCCCACCTTTAAAACCTATACGCAGTGAAACGGATTTTAGTTACAGGAGCCAACGGCCAATTGGGAACAACCCTCAAGCAGCAAAGTTTGGGATCAGAAGACCGCTGGGTTTTCTGTGGAAGAAACGAAATGGACATTACCGATTCGCACTCGATCACTTCTTTTATGGAAAAACAAAGCTTTGATTTTTGTATCAATTGTGCAGCCTATACCCATGTTGAAGGTGCAGAAACTGAAATTGACGCAGCTCACGCATTAAACGTAGAAGGCGTTAAAAACCTCGTGGCGGCTTGTAACGAAAAACAGGTTACCCTGCTGCATATTTCTACAGATTACGTATTCGATGGCACCAAAAAAACGCCTTATGTCGAAACGGACCCAACAGCACCTCTCAACCAATACGGTAAAAGCAAGCTGCAAGGGGAGCACCATATTCAGCAAAAGGCTAAATCCTTTTATATCATTCGAACATCCTGGCTATACAGTAAAACCTTAGGCGCCAATTTTTATAGTGCCATTCTAAATAAAGCCAAAAACGGTGAACCCTTGATGGTCGTTAACGATCAGGTTGGCACTCCAACCAATGTTGCCCATCTGGCAGGATTTCTTTTCCAAATGATAAAAAAAGAACCTGAATACGGCCTGTATCATTTTTCGGATGAACAGATCATGTCCTGGTACGACTTGGCGGTTGCGATCGTAAAAGAACATCAACTTGAAGTCCCTGTTACGCCCAGTACAACATCAGGCGGAGGAGCAGTTCGCCCGATATACAGTCCTCTTTTTTCAAATAAGCCATTTTGAAAACCTATAGTGTAATCATACCCGCGCACAACGAAGCGAACTTTTTAGAAGGGATGCTCCAATCCTTATGCGAGCAAACAGTTTCTGCCTTAGAAATTATTTTGGTAAACGACAATGCAACCGATGATACAGAAAGCATCATGCAGCGCTTTTCTGCAGCATATGAAAACATACGCTATGTAAATCATAGCTCGGAGGCCACTCATTTGCCCGGCTCCAAAGTGATTCATGCCTTTACTTTTGGTCTTAAACAGTTAAAGCAACCCTACGATGTCTTGGTTAAATTAGACGCGGACTTACTTTTGCCCAAGGATTATTTTGAAACCGTCTTGACGGCCTTTGAAGATCGGAAGGTTGGAATTACAGGCGGCTTTTGTTACGAGCAAAACAAGGCAGGGGATTGGGTGTTGAACCACCCCATGGGACCGGATCATGTTCGAGGTGCATTTAAAGCCTATTCGAACGCCTGCTTTGCTGCCATCGGAGGACTGCGTCCAGCGATGGGCTGGGACACGGTAGACGAACTTTTAGCCCGTTATTTTGGCTTTTCTGTCCAGACCCTCCCACAGCTACATGTAAAACACAGGCGGGCCATAGGGGCAGGATATGGTCCTCGTACAGCACAATTTCAAGGAGCCGCTTTTTATGTATTGCGATACGGCTGGTTGCTTTCCGTTTTGGCGAGTCTTAAAAATGCATTTCTAAAAAGGAGTCTTCCCACATTTTTTCGTTTACTTAGCGGGTACCAGAAGGCAAAACGAGAACAGCAACCGTTTTTAATTGATGCGGAGCAAGGCAAATTTATTCGAACGTACCGATGGAATAAAATCAAGAGCAAAAAGAAGGCATAACATACGATTCGGACGGATCTTCCGTTTGAATACATATACAGAAGGAGCATGAAAATAGCGGTTATAGGATCAGGATATGTAGGCTTAGTAACAGGAACCTGCTTTGCATAAACCGGAAATCAAGTCCTTTGCATAGACAACAATCGGGAAAAAGTATCGGCTATGCAAGCGGGATAAATTCCGATTTAAGAACCCGAACTAGAAATCCTTTTTCAACGCAACCGAGCAGCCAACCGCTTTCATTTTTCGTCCGACTTAGCCTAAGCAGTAGCTTTTGCGGAGCTTATTTTCCTTGCCCTTCCCACGCCAGAATTAGAAGACGGAGGAGCGGACCTAAGCTATGTGCTTCAAGTTTCTAAAGAAATTGCAGCCTTGGCTACAGAATTGTTTTGGGAAGCACATTTGGTGGGTAGAGATAAGGAATATTGCCATATGGAACAATTGGTCAACCTCGACGAACTTCCACATGAAGGCTTCAAAGTTGCCGTTTTCCCTTTGAAAATTGTTGGGGCTTCTGCTGCCCCGGCTAGGGTGGTAGCAATTTTTGATTAGAAAAAGTCTTACAAACTACATGCTATAATTCAATCTCATACAGCTGTCTTATGTCTCGAGAAGAAGACCCCAGCTTCATCGTATAATTCCCTTTTTCTAGGGCCCAATCATTTTTAGTTTCGTCCCAATAACGGATATCAGAAATTGGAATGACGAGTTGAACTACTTCCGAAGCACCGGGTTCTAGAGCAGTTGTTTTAGTAAATGCTTTCAGCTCTTGCAGCGGCCGATCGATCGTCGAATTGGATTTGGAAACATAAACCTGCACAACCTCTTTTCCGAGGTGTTTTCCCGTATTTTGAACTTGTAGTGAGACCCGTATGCTGTCTTTTTCAAGAGTAACTTCCGCAGGGCTATATTCAAAATCGGTGAAGGAAAGCCCATGTCCAAAGGGAAAAGCAACATCTAAATTGGCCTTGTCAAAATGACGATAACCAACATAAACCCCTTCTTCGTAGTTGGTGTAATCTTTGTTTTTAATTTTTTTCCCTTCGGGTCGCGCTTTTTTATTTCCGAGCATCATATGGTTTACAAGCCCCACAATTGTTTGTTGCTCCCCATCTTGCGGGAAGTTTTGAGTAGAGGCATGATCGCTTAGATTAATGGGAAAGGTAACGGGAAGTTTTCCGCTGGGGCTAACCTTTCCGCTGATGAGGTCCGCTGCAGAATTTCCACCTTCTTGCCCGCCTTGCCATGCCAATAAAATAGCGTCAGGTTGGTTTTTCCAAGAAGCAGTTTCGATTACTCCCCCAACATTCAGCACCACAATCAGCTTTTTACCAGCAGCCTGAAATGCTTTTGATGCGTCGGAGATCATTTTCTTTTCAAGAATAGTCAGCAGAAAGTCATCAACTTCTACTCGATCACCCCCTTCTCCTGCATTCCGCCCAATGGTCAAAACACCAACCTCCGATTCTGTTACAATAGCATTCAATTGCTCAGTGGTAAAAGTCATTTCGGGGGGTAAACTGGTATCAAAGGCCGCCTCTAAGCCTTCGGACTTTACAAATTCTTCCTTGTGAGCTGCCTTGTGCGTTTCATAAATATCTTTTGCAGTTCCGTTGATTGAAAACCCAACATTGCGCAAGCCTTCTTCAAGGGAAATCGTATAAGCTTCGTTTACATCGCCCGAGCCCGTTCCGCCAGAAATAAGGTCATAGGAAGCAATTCCAAGAAGGGCAATGTTCTTGATATTCTCAAGAGGCAAGGCATTTTCGTTTTTAAGTAACACCATGCCTTCTGATGCAGACCTTCGTGTAATTTCGGCATGGGCTCTCAGGTCGGGGTTGTTGTTGAACTTGGGGCGTTGGAGTTTTCCACTTTTAAAAACTAAAGTAAGAATACGACCCGCAGCACGGTCAATGATTTCAGGAGACAAACGGCCGTCTTCTGAAGCTTCGAGTAAGGCATCCCATTGTTTTTTGGTGCCGGGCTCCAAGAGGTCGTTCCCAGCGCTTATTTGAGCCACTGCATCCCTACCGCCAAACCAATCCGTCATCACCAAGCCCTCGAAGCCCCAATCGTCTCTTAGGATGTCTGAGAGCAAGTATTCACTTTGGGAAGTATAGGTTCCATTGACCTTGTTGTAGGAAGACATGATGGTCCAAGGTTGCGCCTCACGGACAACAATTTCAAATCCCTTTAGATAAATCTCGCGCATCGCTCTTTCTGAAACGATTGCATCGTTGATATCGCGATCGGTTTCTTGATTGTTTGTTACAAAATGCTTTACGGAAGTACCCACACCATTCGACTCAATCCCGTTGATAATGGCAGCACCAATATAGCCCGACAGCACAGGATCTTCGGAAAAATATTCAAAATTCCTTCCACAAAGTGGATTCCGATGAATGTTCATACCCGGACCCAGAATTACATCAATACCATACTCCGATGCCTCAGTCCCCATAGCGTTACCGACGGCATAAACCAATTCTTGGTTCCAAGTAGACGCCAGTAAGGTCGCAATTGGAAATGCAGTACTGTTGTAGGTTCGATCTTCTCCTTTTCGCTTGGGTTCAATTCGCAAGCCTGCAGGACCATCCGATAAATAAACGGTGGGAATCCCCAATCTAGGGGTTGGAACCAAGGTTCCTACAGCTCCGGGAATCCCTACGCCCGGAGCGTTCAGTCCAATAGCCGATCCGATTCCAGATCCTTTGAGGAGGTGTATTTTTTCTTCCAAAGTCATTAGAGACAGCAAATTGGACACCCGTTTCTCAAGCGGCATCCGTTCATCTTCATAAACGTCTAGCGTTCCATTGGCGTTGAGGTCTAAAAAGCGGTGACCGTATTGCTGTAGTTCTTGAACAGTTGCTAGTTCTGAATAGTCCTTTTCAAAATCCAAGAAGGTATTTTTTAAATAAGTGGCTGCTACAACACCCAAAACAAGAACCAACACAAGGATTGATCCCAAAACCGCTAACACAATCTTCACCTTTTTCATCATAATCAAATAGTATAGATTCACCTAAGGTAAGAAAAGGTTTGGTGTGCAGCCAAGACCATAGCGAAAGGCAGCCTGTTGCTGTGTGCAAAACACTAATTGCAAGTACCTTGACTTGCTTTTGTCATCACGTTTTTTTAGATTTGAATTGTATTCAACCCACAAATCGGATATGCTTTATGAAAAAATTGCATTCGCATCCTCTTTTTCAATCTGCTTTTTCCCAACGCTGACTCAAAACAAAAATCAGAATTAAATAGGAATTTATAAAAATGTCCGTTGTTCAAAATCAAACCCAAAGGAATCGAGTTATTATTTCCGCCAAGTGAAAGCTACAATTTAATGGCATAACGGAATTGCCAACGCTAGCGAGTTTGCGTGTGAAAGCCAGCCAGGGAACAATGTATAAAAACCATAGGGCGTTTGTGTTTAATAATCTAGATGCTTGAGAAATGCGAACCATCCACCAAACCCTACAAAAAACTCCCACCCCTTCCTAAGACCCACCCCTTTTTTCTTTCCCACAAATACCGCCTTTGATTCCTCGAGACTTTTTATCTTTGCCGAGTTAAAAAGAAACAGATGAATATTTTGATCATTGGCGGCGGCGGACGCGAACACACGATTGCATGGAAATTGGCACAAAGCCCAAACTGCGGGAAACTTTTTGTTGCCCCTGGAAATGCAGGCACCCACAAAATCGCAACCAACCTAGCCCTTGGTGTAACCGACTTTGAAGGCATCAAACAAGCTGTACTCGACAACAGCGTGCAGATGGTTATTGTTGGTCCAGAAGACCCCTTGGTCAATGGGATTCACGATTTCTTTTTGGCAGATGCACAACTGCAAGAGATTATTGTAATAGGCCCACAGCAAGCTGCTGCAACCTTAGAGGGGAGTAAAGAATTCGCCAAAGAATTCATGAAAGCCAACAACATTCCTACAGCTCAGTACGCTAGTTTTACTGCCGAAACAGTAGAAGATGGCTGTCGTTTTTTAGAAACAATGAAGCCCCCCTTTGTGCTTAAGGCAGATGGTTTAGCCGCCGGAAAAGGCGTTCTGATTATAGAGGACCTTGCCGAAGCACAAGACGAATTACGCCAAATGTTGGTTGGAAAAAAATTCGGAGCAGCCTCTCAAAAAGTAGTGATCGAAGAGTTTTTGGACGGAATAGAATTGTCTTGCTTTGTCTTGACAGACGGGAAAAACTACCACACCCTTCCGATGGCGAAAGACTATAAACGCATAGGCGAAGGCGATACCGGATTGAATACTGGAGGGATGGGAGCAATTTCGCCGGTACCCTTTGCCTCAGCCGAATTCATAAAGAAAATCGAAGATCGGGTGATCAAACCCACTATGGATGGATTCCAGAAAAGTAATTTACCCTTTCAGGGTTTTGTTTTTATTGGGCTGATTAAGGTTGGTGAAGAGCCCTTTGTGATTGAGTATAACGTTCGTATGGGAGATCCCGAAACCGAGGTTGTATTCCCACGAATTCAGAACGATTGGGTAGTACTTTTCCAAGCGGTTGGAACACAAACGCTGGATCAACATCAACTTCAAATAGACCCTCGAACAGCAACCACCATCATGGCCGTTTCTGGAGGATATCCAGAAGCCTATGAAAAAGGAAAAACAATTACGGGTATTGAAGGGGTAGAAGACAGCATCGTTTTCCACGCCGGAACACAAATGGAATCGGGAGTTGTAAAAACCTCTGGAGGAAGAGTGTTGGCAGTAACTTCTTTTGGAGCAGACCACAAGGAAGCCTTGTCTAAATCCTACGAAACATTAGAGAAAGTTGACTTTGATGGGATATACTACCGAAAAGATTTAGGATTCGATTTATAGAAACGAGTGTGCAGAAGGATCTTTGTTCTCTTCTCCTTTGTCGTTAAAAATCTTGAGTTGGATGGTCCAATAAACTAAAAGCAAGAAGATCACGATTGCAAAGCCCCAGTTGATGATGTTTGCCAACCACCAGTTGCTTAATTCGAGTTCTCTTAGGATGTCATGCGGTAAGAACAAGACCTTCTCAAATAACCACGCAATTGCTTCAAATAATTCTTTCATTGGATCAGTATATAGATTTCGTTGTAAATTTATAAAAAGCAAAGGGGAATCCAAGGCTTTTGATTGATTTAGTCTAAAAAAGAGTACACTTGTTTAGGTCTTCGCTCCGAACCAATAGCCGAGGAGTTTTTTAAACATGCCTCGTTTTACTTTTGAAAACAGAGAAAACAGTCCTAATTCTAAAAAATTAGTTGTAAAAATAAGGCAATGGGCAAGTAGCTTTGCTATACCGTTCAAGTGCTTTTGAATGTATTTATGCGAAGAAATAATAACTTCAGATTTGGTAAGAATCCTAGTACTGATGTTTTTTCTGGAAGCTCCACCGTGGTTGTGAATACAATGCCAATTGTTTAGGAGTACACGTTTCATTTGCAATTGTGCTGCTCTTTTGCTGAGGTCGATGTCTTCGTAATACATCCAAAAGAATTCGTCCCAAGAGCCTAATTTTTTATAATCTTCTAGGCGCATAAGAACAAAAGCACCTGAAATCCAATCGGGATATCCTACAGAAGCCGAACTCATCACTGATTTTGATTGAGCGCGTTTAAAAAGGTTACGCTCCAAACTTCGAAGAGGACCAAGGACATTAAAAGCGTTGGGGAAAATTCCATAAGGATAGCAATCCGAACCGTTACTATCGATTTGTTTGATTGAGATCAGTTTATAGTCGGGTTGTTGTTCGCAATGCGCGAGTAAACCTTCAAAGCAATTTGCTGGAATTTCAGTATCTGGGTTTAGGAATAGTATCCATTCGGTATCTGCCAAGCGTGCGCCTGCATTACACCCGTAGGAGAAACCCCCATTGATTTTCTCTTCTGCCCAGTGCACCCAAGCAAACTTTTCTTTAAAAGAGGGTAGAACACCGTCGTTTGAAAAATTATCTGCGACTACAACCTTCTTTATGGGGAGCGACTGCTTGTCTAAACTTTCAAGACATTTAGAAAGCATATCCCAGCAACGATAGTTTACAATTACAACCGTAAGGTCTAACATATGGAATTAATTAGTGTTCAAAGATAAGCCATATAAATCAAGAGCATTTAAAACAGAGTCTACTTTGCATGTAGATTTTGAATTTACAGGAATAAATACGAGCTGTAAAGAACATTGTTTTACCTTTATATCGTGAACCCTTAAGCACAGCTTTAAGGCCATTAATATATGATCCAATAGTACAACCATGTTTACAAGAGTCTTTGGGACAACCTCTTTTTGGAGTTATTTAATTGCTTTTTCAGTACTCCTTGCTGCCGTGTTTTGGCACCATAATATTATAGAAGAACAAAACCCTAGTGGAGGGAATATTTTTAGAACCATTGTAATCAGCATCCTTGCGGTTATTAGCCTTTTGTCTGTAGACTGGACCGTAAGAAGGCAAATGTTATTTAGAAAAGGGAGCTATCACCTCCTTGTCTTTGCTTTATTCTTTTGGATTTTACCAATCGATAAATGGGATATTTGGCTTTGGCTTGCCGCGCTGTTTTTTTGGTTTAGTTTTTTACAAATCATACAAGTAGATGGAAGTGCTCATTCCAGAAAAGGGGTTTTTAATGCAGGTTTTTGGCTTGTGTTTGCTGTTTTATTTAAAGTAGATTTTCTCTGTTTTCCTCTAACCCTATTCTCAGTCCTCGCTTTTAAAGGACAATTGAATTATAAAAACACAGTTCTATTCTTTCTTCCTGCTTTTTGTGTAGCCCTGCTTTGGATGATGCTGCTTGTTTTGATTCCTTCCTTTCCTTCCTGGGAAACTACTGATTTTGCACCATTGAATTTTTCCTTCTTATGGGGCAAAGAACTTGAAGATAACTCGGGCTTTTTTTTCGTATTACTTACTTCCATGGTCGTTGTATTCCAATATTTAAAAGGATTATTACGCAACAGCTATAAAACCAAGGACAATATTTATAGTATGATTTTACTCTTGGTTTCTGCTCTGGCTATTACGGTGTTTGGTGGCGAAGGAAATTTAATTTCATGGGTTTCTGTGCTGATGATAATTGCGGTTCTGTCAACACAGTATTTTGAAAGTTTTACTCAAAAATGGCCAGTTGAACTCTTTTTTGTTTGCTGCTTGGGGATTATCTTTCAAGATCAAATTCTTTCCATTTTCAATTAATTCGAACGCTTATGATCATTCATTTTCATTTTCATTTTAAAACCACAGGCGTTACCCGTAGTGTTGAGACCATAGTAGAACCCTTGAATGTATTGGAAGAAACAAAGGTCTTTGGCTACGGAATTTCTAAATACAAAATATCCTTTTTTAAGCTTTTACGGCTTCTGTATTCTGACAAGAAAACCATCGTACATACCCACAGAAACAATGAAATGCTCTTGGCTTTATTTCTCCGTCTTTTGGGAGCAAGCTTCCTTTTATTGCGAACACGACACGCAGAGTCTACCCCTTCTGGCTTAACTAATTTTTTGATGTCTAAGGCAGATCAATGCATCAGTTTAAGCGAAACAATGGCTCAAAATTTAAATTTAAAAAGTACGGTTATTGGGCACGGTGTAGATCCCGATTGGCTAACGTATGATATCAAAAAGAGGGCAACCAACCCAAGAAAAATCAGTGTCGTTGGAAGAATCCGAAAAGCCAAAGGGCAACGGGATGTGATGGAGGCAATTGCTCCACTCCTTTCACAAAATCCAAATTGGGAAATTCAATTCATCGGTACCATTGATCGACCAGCTTACGCTGATGAAATTCGAGCAATAGCGGCTGCTGCTCAAGTCGAAAATCAAATTCAATTTGTATCTCTAACCAACCAAATAGAATACTACTACCAAGAGAGCACTGCTGTTGTTGTCGCTTCTTATTCCGAAGGGTTCTCATTGGTCTGTATAGAAGCGATGGCCTGTGGGAGTACTACTGTTGCAACCGAACAGGTTGGAATACATTCTGAGGTAATTACCCATGGAGTCGACGGATTTTTGTATCCCAAAGGATCGATTACAGCACTGCGAACGATTCTAGAAGAGGTGATTCAAACGCCTGAAAAAATAGACCCCAAAACAGCACGGCAGACTATTGTAGACCACTGGAGTATTACTACTGCTGCACAAAAACTATTTGAAACCTACAACCAATTTCGAAACCACAAATAAATTGTGGTTTATGCCTCGTCGTAATTAACTACTACTTTTGCTGAAGTTGGTACTGCCTGGCAAGTAAGGACTAAACCTTCTGCGACCTCTTCGTCGGTCAAAATCTGATTGTTTGCCATGGTTGCAGAACCTTCGGTTATCCTAGCAATACAACTACAACAAACGCCCCCCTGACAGGAATATGGCACATCAATCTTCTCATTCAATGCCGTATCCAAGAGGGTATTACTAGCCGCTGCTTTTACGGTGTTGGTAGCATCATCTGCAATAATTTCTATAGTAACTTCTCCTAAAGCACCGTCTGATGGTGCTGCAACTTCAGTAGCTTTTGAAGCCGTAAAAAGCTCAAAATATACCTGAGCCTCTTCAATGGAATTTTTCAAAAGAGTATCTTTTACCTCCATAATCATGGCTTCGGGTCCGCAGAGGTAAAATGCCGTAGAAAGTTGCCCCGTATTTTTCAGGGCATAGTTTACAATACTGGAG
>DLQQ01000033.1 GCA_002477625.1 Candidatus Arcticimaribacter sp. UBA7428 | reverse complement strand
ATAGCGAGTACAAAGTACTATTTAATCTTGGCGCAAATTGTTATGGAATCATTGGAGCCAATGGAGCTGCAAAAGTTTTAGGAGAATTAAGGCTAAGTGCAAGAGAACTTTTGGATGCAAAAAAAGAATTGACACTTACAATCGCTGAAGCAAAAGACATCTTAAACACAGGAATCGTAGACAGTATTGTTCAAAAAGTTACGCGTACGAAAAGAGCCAATACCAACTTTTTCCCCAATGCAATTCCATATGATTGGAATGAAGATAATTTTGGCCCTATCCTAATTCCAGAAGCTGGGATGACCGTAGAAATTAACGAAACTACATTACCTTTATACAAGAAAATCATTCGAGAGTACGAAAAAAACGAGCTCACAAAAGAAGGATCAAGTATCTTCATCAACGGAAAAGAAACAACCAGCTACACCTTTAAACAAGATTACTACTGGATGATGGGAGATAACCGTCACCGCTCTGAAGACAGTCGTTATTGGGGATATGTTCCCGAAGATCACGTTCTTGGAAAACCGGTATTGGTTTGGTTCAGTATCGAAGGAATCAACGATGGAATTAAAAACTGGCGTATTCGCTGGGATCGTATAATGACAACCGTTGGTGGTACTGGAAAACCTATTTCATTCTTTCCTTACGTATTGGCACTATTCTTAGGATGGCAAGGATGGGTGTATTTCCGTAAACGTAAAAAGGCGTAAGGGTGGAGCTCGAAATCTTCAGTTCCTATATCCCCAATGTAGCTACCCTAGCTGTACTTTCTCAACACGAATGCGTCAACATTCAAACACAAGCCTACTATCAAAAGCAGACCTATCGCAACCGTACCCAAATAGCCGGTGCAAACGGCCTTTTGAATCTCAGTATTCCAATTGAAAAAGGCAACAAAGGCACTCGCTTGCTTGATGAACATGTATTGATTAGTTACGATGAAATGTGGCAAAACAATCACTGGAAATCATTTGCCAGCGCCTATCAATCTTCTCCTTTTTTTGAGTTTTATCAAGATGAACTTGAAGCTGTTTTTTTTAAAAGACAAAAGAAACTTCTTGATTTTAACCTCGATATAATGCAACTTATATTGGATTGGCTTGAGCTGGATACCCAAATCCAAATAAGCAGGAAACAACCTCTTTACAATCCAACTGGAGAAGCACTAATTTCAGCAAAAAAAACATCTGCTATCTACTTCCCGAAGTACATTCAAGTATTTGAGTCTAAACTGGGCTTTATATCCAATCTAAACGCACTTGACTTGATCTGTTGCTTGGGTCCAGAAAGTCTTTCTTATTTAAAAAAGATTGATGTTACTCCCATCCTAGGGTTGCCATAATCGGGAGATGATCAGACAAATAATTGTCATAGGATTTAAAGGCATTTACCTTAAAAACAGGATCCGCTAAAATAAAGTCAATACGAAGTGGAAAATACGAGAAGTTGAAGGTGGTTCCAAGCCCCGTTCCAGATTCTTTAAACGCATCATTTCGCCCTTGTTTCAGGATTCTATAGATAGAAGAGAATTGAGAGTTGTTTAAATCGGTACAGATTATTGAAGGGAGTTGGTTTTCAACATCTACAGCTTCAAACTGCTTGATTTGTTCCAATTGTTTTTTGAATACCTGATTGAACTTAAGTTGTAAACCTTCAGAATTCCTATTGGTTATGAGGGTATCCTTGAGGTTAATCCGTAAAGATTCGAGGTGTAAGTTATATACGCGAGCCTTTTTACCCCGATGCTCTATATCGGCAAAAATGCCACTATTTGTAGAATTGTCAAAATTGATGTAACCACTATCCGTAATTGGAAATTTAGATAAAATTGCAATACCGGATTTCCCATTGGGCTGAACAGGTTGGATGTACTGGTATGGGTAAGAAGAAAATTCAGGAGATTCGTTTTTAGAATACTCTTGAAAGCAAATGACATCGGGTTGTTCTTGCTTAACAAAATACTGAATACGCTTTGGGATATCTTCATTCTTGATCCAATCGTAACGATTGAAAAGGCGAACATTATAGGTCATAACCTTAATTGTATTGGGGCTTGCATGGACAAGTGTTCTCGGGAATTGATACAAAAGGCCCCACTCAGCATAACCAATTAGAAAGGCTACCATAAATAAGAGAAAGACCCATTTGGTTCTTAAAAGCCAAAACAAAAAGAATCCAATATTAATTAATACCACAGCCGGCACAAACAAGTTCATTAGAGAGAACTCAAAAAAGGAGGGTATACTCCCCATCAACATCAATTGAAAAATCAATAGTGAGGCATTAATAAACAGTAATAATTTTTCGAAAAAATACAGTTTCATTGGGGAGCGATTCTTTTAATTGTCTTTACCAGCCCTGAATAGAAAATCTTTTTCTTCCTGTGTCAAGCTTTCGTATCCAGAGGTACTTATTTTATCCAGAATTGCATCAATTTTCTGTTGTTGACCGTTCTGGGTTTTCTTTTTTGAAACGGTTTTAGAGCGATGGACCGTATGCATATTTTGGGCTTTCTTCGCCGTAAAAAGTGAACTTATAAAAGTCCATATTCGATCCAGCCCCGATCCAATATCGTTCCCTTTTTGGAGTTGTTTTGCATAGAGAAACCCAAGAAAAGCGCCACCTAAGTGAGCCAGTCTACCCCCAGCATTTCCATTGGGAATTTGAAGAATATCAACAACTACTAATGCGATCCCGATGTACTGAAGTTTTACATTAATGAAGAGCAATCGCACTTCTTGGTCGGGTGTATAAGTCGCAACAAAAATAAGGATGGCCATTACCCCGGCAGAGGCACCAACCAAAGGAGGGAACATCCCATTGAAAACAGGAAACAGATTATAACCAATTAAAAAAACAAGACCTCCTGCGAGAACACCCAAAAGGTAATTCTTAAGAAACTGTTGTTCGGAAAACAAATTTAAATACATGCGTGAAACAAAATACAACAGAATCATATTCCACAAAATATGCATAAAATTTCCATGTAAAAAGCTATACGTAATCAGCGTCCAAGGGCGAAAAAGAACCTCGGTAAAGCTAGGTAATAAATGAAACCAAGACAGAAAGGTAGTACTTGGAATATTGAATAAATAAAAAAGCGTTTGCAAGAAAAAAGGAATTACAAAAAAGAGGACGTTCAATACAATCAACTTTTCAGCTATGGTAAACCTTTGGAATTTATATTTTAAATTATCGAATGTGCTCATCAGTCCCAACGATTATTATTAAACTGTTGCTTCTTCCAATAGCGCATCATGATGAAACCAGTAATTGCTCCGCCTAAATGGGCAAAGTGAGCAATTGGTCCAACCGAAAAAGAACTGAATCCAAAGAAGAGGTCGCCCAATATCATAAAGGGAATCATGTATTTAGCTTTGACAGGAACTGGGATAAACATCAAATACAATTCGGCATTGGGAAACAACATGGCAAAGGCCACTAAAACACCGTATAAAGCGCCCGAAGCACCTACCATAGAAGCGTAATACGATTGATAGAAGCTTGATAATTGCTCTTCACTAATACTGCCTAAAATGGAAATGTCATATTTTCCGTCGTTGAGTAGCATACCGATTGCATCTTGACCGTATCCTAAACTCACCAACTCTTGATAGACCGAACTGAACTCGAAATGATAAACCAATAATTGAAGAGCAGCTGCACCAAAACCAGCGGATAGGTAAAAGAATATGAATTTCTTTCTTCCCCACAAAGATTCAAGGGGAGAGCCAAACATATACAACCCAAACATATTGAATAAAATATGATTGAAACTACCGTGCATGAACATATGCGTAAGGGGCTGCCAAAACTCAAAACGCGGGTTTTGGAAATAGTGTAATGCAAACCAATTATAAACCTCATCTCCCAAAAGATTAACCGCAAGGAAAAATATTCCGTTGATGATCAATAAATGCTTTATCGTGTCTGTAATCCTCCCCATTAAATGAATTTTTTATCTAATTCTTCTTGGGTCAAAGTAACAAAAATCTGACGATTAAAAGGAGACACTTGGGTTTCTTTACAAGCAAATAANNNTCATCCAAAAGACGTTGCTGTTCTTCGGGTTTCATCTGCACTCCTCTCTTAATTGCTAAGGTTTTGGCCAAGGACTTTGACAATACGTCTGATTGACTGAAACTATCGGCAGGCAAATCGCTTTCCAAAGAAGCAAATAGGTTTTCAAAAATATTAGGGATTTCTTTTTCAGAACTCGATACTGGGATCCCTTTGATGACAACTACTGCATTGGAACTTCGTTCAAAAACAAAACCTGCTTCAATCAACACCTCTTCTAAATCAGATAAAAGCACTTGCTGTGTAGTGTCTAATTCCAGAGAATACGGGAATAGCAATTGTTGACTTGCTGTTTTCTTTTGCGTAATTGTAGTTAAAAATTGTTCGTACAACACCCGCTCGTGTGCCCGTTGCTGATCGATTAACAATAAGGCAGAACCTATGGAACTGACAATATACCGATTCATCAACTGAAAAAGTTTAATCGCATCGTATGCTTTTGTCGTACTGAATTCCTGCTCTAAAATATTGGGAATCGGTTGCGACTCAACTTCTACATATAAGCTTTCCCAGCTGGCTTCATTGGGTTTTGAAAAACGACTAGCTTCAGGATTTTTAAAAGGATTAAAATTAGAATCTACCTCTAATTTTGGTATTCCTGCATGTTGACTCACCTGATTGTAGGGAGTGTCTAGGTTTGGATCACGATCAAAATCGAGCGTTGGAGCTACATTAAACATCCCCAAACTGTGTTTGATACACGAACGCAAAATCGCGTACAGACTCTGTTCATCTTCAAACTTAACTTCTGTTTTGGTAGGATGTATGTTGATGTCTATTGTTTGCGGATCTAGGTTGAAAAAAATAAAATATCCAGGGACCGTTCCTTCGGCCAACAAACCTTCATAAGCATTCATGATCGCATGATGCATGAAGGGACTTTTAATGAAACGATCGTTGACAAAGAAAAACTGCTGGCCTCGTGTTTTCTTGGCTGCATTGGGTTTCAATACAAATCCAGAAACAGAAGATACGGATGTGGATTCTTCAACAGGCACTAATTTCTCGTCCATTTTGGATCCAAAAATGTGTACAATTCGTTTTCTTAAATTAGTTGCTGGCAAATCGAATAATTCATGTCCCCCTTGAAAAAAAGTAAAAGCAATTTGTGGATGCGCCAGAGCCACGCGATGAAATTCATCGATGATGTGGCGGAGTTCCACCGTGTTTGATTTTAAAAAATTACGACGGGCAGGAATATTAAAAAATAAATTTTTAACTGCAATTGAACTTCCTTTAGGAGCAACACAAGGTTCTTGTTCTTGAATTTCACTTCCAGCAATTTTTATCAATGTTGCAACTTCATCTTCTTCCGTTCGCGTAAGCATTTCAACATGGGCAACAGCAGCGATAGATGCTAATGCTTCCCCACGAAACCCTTTGGTATTTAATGCAAAAAGGTCATCGGCAGATTTAATTTTAGAAGTAGCGTGACGTTCAAATGCCATTCGAGCATCAGTAACACTCATGCCCTTACCATCATCGACGACTTGGATCAAAAGTTTACCCGCTTCTTTGATGATCAATTGGACTTGACTGGAACCTGCATCAATAGCATTTTCCATCAATTCTTTAACCACCGATGCGGGACGCTGAACGACTTCGCCAGCTGCAATCTGATTGGCAACATGATCAGGTAATAAGGTTATGATGTCTCCCATGGAGTTAGCTCGAAAAAATAGATAGATCGAAATCTATAATAAATAAAAAAATAAGGGTCAATACCGCTATGATGATCAACAAGGTTGGAGTCACTTTGCGGTTGGCACGGTTTCTACTTTCTAAACGCGCATCTCCCCACTGTTTTCCGAGATCGTTTGCATTATACGTTTCGCGGTACTTATTGAACTTTGAGTCGAAATCATAAAGGTTCTCAATCGTTTTACCTTCATAATAACGGGGCGTGTAATTGTATCGCTTGTTGCGATTCAATTTAAAAAGGTTTGCTTTGAACATAGGTTTTCCTTAAAATATAAAAATACATTGATTTTACAAGAAACGCAATAGAGACAGAAGAGAACTGATGTAATGTTGACAACTTATTGCTTGGAGAGCTGTGCCATTTTAAGAGCGGCAACTGCAGCTTCTACACCCTTATTACCGTATTTCCCACCCGAGCGATCAAGCGCTTGCTGCAGGTTATTGTCGGTTAACACACAAAAAATAACAGGAATTGTTGACTGTATATTGAGGTCTTTGATGCCTTGGGCTACTCCCTCACAAACAAAATCAAAATGCTTTGTTTCACCTTGAATTACACTACCAATAACAATAACCACATCGAATCCCTTGGTTTGAGCATGCTTGGCACCATAAATCAACTCAAAGCTACCCGGAACATTGATGCGTTCTATTTTACCTGAAGAAACCTCGTGTTGAATAAGCGTGTCATAGGCACCCTGAAAAAGGGGTTCCGTAATTTGAGCATTCCATTCTGCAACAACTACAGCTACATTATAGTCTTTCCCAGAGGGAACCTCGTCGGCATCATAAACGGATAGATTCGTATTAGCCGTTGCCATAAGAGATTAGTTTATGTTTTCTAAACGCCCAATCTGAATTTCAACTTGAGAAGCTTCTTCTGAAGTTGGATAATCGTTTTTGATACGCTTGAAGTAAGATAACGCTTGACTGTTTTTGCCCAACGCATTGCTCAATAAGCCTGCTTTGAATAAATATTTAGGAGAAGTATATGCGTTTTCACTTGCTTTAATCGCCTGACTGTAATAGCTCAATGCTTGATCACTTTGATCCAATTGTGCATAAGCATCGCCAATAGCTCCTTTAGCTAGTGCACTCAATAGAATATCATCTGAACTGAAATCGTTCAAATATTCAATTGCAGCATTGTAATCTTTCATATTCAAATATGCCATCCCAGCACTAAAAGACGCTAGGTCAGCTGCCGGTGTACCACCGTAGTTTTCAATAATATCATCAAAGCCATAACGTCCTTCTCCACCGCGAATTGAGCGCGCGTACAAAGAATCACTGTCTTGACCATTAACTGCAAGGTTGAAGTAGTATTGAGCTTGGTTCAATTCACCAACGGCTTCTCTTGAATTAGGCTCAACTACAAAAGATTGGTATCCTAAAGATCCCAAAACACCGAGGGTAACTACACCAATTACGATCAGAATTACGTTTTGATATTTTGCAACAAACTCCTCAGCTTTCGAAGCTGTAGTATCGAGTGTTTCAAAAACTTCTGCAGTTGTACTATCCGTTTGGTGTTCGCTTACATCAGGTTTGGTAACTGATTTTTTTGCTCCGCGTTTTTTGTATGTAGCCATTGTGGGTTTTTAAAGTCCCCAAAAATAACCTTTTTATTCTAATTCAGAAAGCCCATTTTTCATATTTTAAAATAAAGAAGTATATTTAAATCTTTTACATCTTATTCTGGCTATATTTTCGTTTGAAAAACCTGATTTATTGAACGATTTTTTATCTCATTTTTTTATCAAAACAGTAACTTTCAAGCATGTCACAGATCTTAAAAAACTTACAGAAAGAATTTTTTCATTACAAAGCCTTAGGTGATCGCACTTTCGAACAACTCGACACGGATCAAATGAATTGGAAAGGAAGCTCTGAAAGCAGTAGTATTGGTCAAATTGTAAAACATTTGAACGGTAATATGCTTTCACGATGGACGGATTTTCTTCATTCTGACGGAGAAAAAGAATGGAGGGAAAGAGATGACGAATTTATCGATACCTTAAAAACTAAAAAAAACATCCTAGCATCATGGGAAGCTGGATGGTGTTGTTTATTCAACGCTATGGATACGCTAAAAGACGAGGATTTAAGCAAGGAAATCTTTATTCGCAATATGGGTCAAACGGTTCTCGCAGCATTGCATCGTCAACTGGCGCATTATGCATATCATGTGGGACAAATAGTTTTTATAGGAAAAACAATAAAAAACAGCGACTGGAATTGCCTTTCCATCCCCCATGGGTCGTCAAAAAAATACAATCAAGAAAAGTTTTCCAAACCCAAGAGAAGCGCTCATTTCTCAGATAAAAAGTAACCTACAACACAAGACGAACACCACCAAAGATGTTTCGGGTAGGTGCGGGTTCATAGTAGCGTCCACCAAACGCATTGACTCTGATGTTGTCGTTATAGATCGTATTAAACACATTATTAACTCCAAAAAAAGGAATCCATTGAACAGCCCCATTTTTACTTCTGAAACTTACATTCAAATTAGTTACTAAAAATGCTTTTTCCTGTACTAGATTTGCATCATCTGCATATAGGTTTCCTTGAAAACGGTTCATCAAATTAATATTCCAACCTTCTTTTATAAATTCAGCACTAACAGTAGCCATGTGTTTGGGAATCCCTGGAAGGTTATTTCCCGATACATCTGTGCCTCTTTTTTGAAAAGATTTGTATGTAAAGTCTGAATAGGAATAGCTGAATGTTGTACTTAAAAATTCTGAAGTCTTTTTGGTAGCACTTAATTCAAATCCTATACGATTCGTTTTTCCAGCGTTTCTATAAAACGTTCTGCCGGGAAACGCCTCTAATTCATAGGGAACTAAATCATTGGATGTATTAATGTCAAAAATGACAGCCTCCAGCGCCCAGGTATTATAAAAGTACCGATACCCAATTTCTTTGTTAAGAGCTTTTTGAGCGGATAAAGACGAATTGAAACCGCCACCTCCGTCTGGATTTGCAGAAAGCTCACTCAAAACAGGTGTTTCAAAACTTGTCCCAATAGAGGAAAACAAAACGCTTTTATTGTTGATTTTATGGTTAATACCCAAGGAATAATTCCACGAGTTCAACGACAAACGATCACTGTCATTTCCATCTGTTGTAAAATAGTCAATCGCTCCAAGTTTGTTTGAATCATATCGCAAGCCTCCAAGGATTTTATTTTTACCAAAAGAAATTTCATCCATCACATAAAACCCTAAAGCATTGAATGATTCCTTCTGAAATAGCGTAAAATTTCCATTAAAGCCCTTATTATTATAATATCTTTTTCTCCAATCGTCTTGCTTAGACCAACTGTAACCCAGTTGAAAATTATGCCCTTGTGTGCCTCCAGTTTTGTAACTCAATTGAGCTCCTTGTCCGAAATACGTGCGATCCAGATAAACCGACCCGCCAAAATCAAAAGGTAGTTTGGCATTAAAATCTCGAGTTACGTAAAACCCGTAGGTCGACAGATTTAGTTTTGAATTGAATTTATGCTGTACCGAAAGACCTGTTTTAAATTGTTCAACAGCTTCCTGAGTTCGATAATCAACATTTCTATCTCGTGCTTGCTGACGATTCTCAACAACAGAATCAAAATCCAATCCGCCCGGATCTTCTGCAACTGGACTGTCCGTATAGTTGAACACTAAATTTACATCCGTCTTACTGGATATAATATGTTTAATTCTAGCATTGATTCCACTACTTTCGAAACCACTTTGACTTCTATACCCGTTTGTTTTTATTTTGTTTGCCGATATAATCAGGGTTGTATTCTCACGGTTAACCCCTGCTTCAATTTGCAAGTTCTCCATGCCAAACCTTCCAAGTGTCAATCCCGGCTTGATGTAATTTTTTTCTACAACATCGTTTGTTTGAATACTGATTACCCCTCCAGAAGCATTCCCGAACAGTAAGGAGGAAGGTCCTCGAATAACCTCAACAGAAGCGATACTTCCCAAAGCTAAATTATCGATTTGACCCTGCCCATCTGGAGTAGTTTCTGGTATACCGTCTACCAAAATTTTGATCCCTCGAATCCCAAATGCAGAACGCGCGCCAAAACCTCGAATAGAAATACGCAAATCCTGAGAAAAATTATTACTGTTTAAAGCAAATAATCCCGGAACAGCCTGAACATAATCACTGAACGTGAGTTGTTGCATTTGATCTTGTTGTTGTGCAAAATCAAGTTTAGAAACCGACCAAGTTGTTTCGAGTAAGGAATTAGTGATTCGAGTAGCAGATACTTCTACTGGCTTTAAGCTTATTGTTTGTAAAGAATCAATTTGCGCACTAAGGGTATGACTACATCCTAGTAAAAATAGGATTGAAAATGATTTAAAATTCAAATTGTTTTTTTTCAAAAATAAGTAGAATAAATCACAAAAGGCAGGGGAACAAATAAAACCTATTGATTCAACAGAATGTACTTTTAAAAATAAGTAATCCTAGTGTTGAATCCTTATATTTGTGATCATGAAACTAAAAAGTCTTTCCCTTACTCAATACAAAAACATCAGCTCTGAAAACTTTGAATTCGATGCCCGAATTAACTGTTTTATTGGAAATAATGGTGTTGGGAAGTCGAATATTTTAGATGCGATTTATCATCTGTGTTTTGCCAAAGGATATTTTAATCCAACTGCGGTTCAAAACATTCAATTCAATACGGATTTTTTTGCTCTGGATGGCGTTTTTGAAAAAAAGGAACAAAGCGAAAAAATAACCTGTAGTCTCAAAAAAGGGAATAAAAAAGTACTGAAGCGCAACGGAAAGGTTTATGAAAAAATTGCGGATCACATTGGTTTGTTACCCCTTGTAATCATTTCTCCTTCCGATCGAGATTTAATAACCGAAGGAAGTAGTATTCGACGAAAATTCATGGATGGCGTTATTGGTCAAACAGATCATACTTACTTAAATCAATTACTGAACTACACCAAAATCATAAGTCAGCGCAATGCTCTTTTAAAATACTTTGCGGCAAACCAAACCTTTGAACCAGAAACACTTGATATATACGATCAAAAGATGATTGAACTCGGGACACCGATTCATGAAAAAAGAAAAGAGTTTTTAGCTGAGTTTACTCCCATTTTTGAACAACACTATCAGAGTATTAGCAAGTCCGAGGAACAAGTAACTCTGGCCTATGAAAGTTCCTTACTCAATGCCTCATTTGCCGAACTTCTAAAAGAACAATTGCCCAAGGATCGTATGGCGCAATTCAGTACCGTAGGGGTTCATAAAGAAGATTTGTTTTTCTCCATAAGCGGACAGCCCATCAAAAAATTTGGAAGCCAAGGGCAACAGAAATCTTTTCTTATTGCGCTTAAATTGGCTCAGTTCGATTTCATTAAAAAAATAGCAGGTGTTCCTCCGATTGT
>DLQQ01000071.1:48359-50707 GCA_002477625.1 Candidatus Arcticimaribacter sp. UBA7428 | reverse complement strand
ATTCGACTTGCGATTGGCCGCATCCTTATAAAGCATATAAGGAGTTCCTGTCTCAATTTGAGATTCTAGAATTTTTTCCCATAATTCTCGGGCACGAATTGTTTTTCTTCCTTTCCCTTCATCTTCATATTTAGTGTAAAGAGCATCAAATTCATCACTGTGGCAGTTGAATAGGTCTGGGCATTCGTTTGGACACATTAAGGTCCAAGTGCTGTCTTGCTCAACCCGTTTCATAAATAAATCGGGCGTCCACATTGCAAAGAATAAATCACGCGCACGCATTTCTTCTTTTCCTGTGTTTTTCTTGAGGTCTAAAAAGTCGAAAATATCTGCATGCCATGGTTCGATATAAATAGCGAAAGAACCTTTACGTTTTCCTCCACCTTGATCTACGTATCGTGCGGTATCGTTAAAAACACGTAACATCGGTACAATACCATTGGAAGTTCCGTTGGTTCCTGCAATATAAGATCCCGTTGCACGAACGTTGTGTATAGACAATCCGATACCCCCTGCAGATTGTGAAATCTTAGCCGTTTGTTTTAGCGTATCATAAATCCCATCAATACTATCGTCCTTCATGGTCAATAAGAAACAGGATGACATTTGCGGTTTTGGAGTGCCAGAATTGAACAGCGTTGGTGTCGCATGCGTAAAGAAGCGCTTAGACATCATTTCATAAGTTTCAATAGCTGCATCCAAGTCGTTTATATGAATTCCTATAGAGACGCGCATCAACATGTGTTGAGGGCGTTCTGCGATGACTCCATTTAATTTCAAAAGGTAAGAGCGTTCTAGGGTTTTAAAGCCAAAGAAGTCGTAGCCAAAATCACGGTTGTAGATGATCGCAGAATCTAATTTTTCTGCATTGTCTTGAATCACTTGGTAAACCTCATCCGACAACAAGGGTGCTTTTTTTCCGTTTCTTGGGTTTACATACTCGTGTAAATCCTTCATGGTTTCGGAAAAGGATTTTTTAGTATTCTTGTGTAGATTAGAAACTGAAATACGAGCGGCTAGCTTAGCGTAATCAGGATGAGAAGTCGTCATCGTAGCCGCAGTTTCAGAAGCTAAATTATCTAGTTCTGAAGTGGTTACTCCGTCATAAAGCCCCTCAATTACGCGCATTGCTACACGAACTGGATCCACCAAAGGATTCAATTCATAACACAGTTTTTTTACCCTTGCGGTAATTTTATCGAACATTATGGGCTCTCGATGGCCGTCTCTTTTGACTACAAACATGATTGTCTAACGATTTAAATTTTATATATGGAGGTCATCAAAGACCCTTGAATAGGTTATTGTTTTTTAAAAACAAAAAATAGCGAATACTTTTCTAGAAATCTGCGTCGAAACTAATCTCTGTTTCTTTATCATCCGTAACGAGTACTCCAGCTTTTTGATATTCAGAAACACGTTTTTCAAAGAAATTAGTTTTCCCTTGAAGTGAAATCATGTCCATGAAGTCAAATGGATTGGTTACGTTAAATTGTTTTTCACATTCCAATTCTTGGAGCAAACGGTCGGTCACAAACTCTAAGTATTGTGTCATCAACTTTGCATTCATTCCAATAAGACTAACCGGAAGTGATTCGGTAACAAATTCTCTTTCAATATTAAGAGCATCAAGAATAATTTCTTGGATGCGTTCTTTGGGAACTTTATTTACTAAATGGTTGTTGTGTAAGTGTACGGCAAAATCACAATGAACTCCTTCGTCTCTTGAAATCAATTCATTTGAAAAAGTAAGTCCGGGCATTAGGCCTCTTTTCTTTAACCAATAAATAGAACAAAACGCTCCTGAGAAGAAAATTCCTTCAACTGCTGCAAATGCGATTAGGCGTTCTGCAAAAGAATCCGATTCTATCCATTTCATCGCCCATTTGGCTTTCTTTTGAATTGCAGGAAAAACATCAATAGCTTGGAACAATTGATTTTTCTCTGCCTCATCCTTTACATAAGTATCAATCAATAACGAATAGGTTTCTGAATGAATGTTTTCCATCATAATTTGAAAACCATAGAAGAATTTAGCTTCAGAATACTGAACTTCGTTTACAAAGTTCTCTGCTAAATTTTCATTTACAATTCCATCAGATGCAGCAAAAAATGCCAAGATGTGCTTGATGAAGTATTTTTCATCTTTACTCAACTTATTGTCCCAGTCGGTTAAATCTTGGTGTAAATCTATTTCTTCCGCTGTCCAAAAACTAGCTTCCATCTTCTTATACCATTCCCAAATATCATGATGTTCGATAGGGAAAATTACAAATCTATTCTTGTTCTCTTGAAGGATGGGTTCTACTGCTTTTGTCATATCGTCATAAATGGAATTAATACTTATT
>DLQQ01000071.1:13554-48156 GCA_002477625.1 Candidatus Arcticimaribacter sp. UBA7428 | reverse complement strand
AGCGCATCTTTTACAAACTTATAAACAGGAACTTTGAGTTGAGCACCAAAGGAACAAGCTGTTTCACAAATTTGCCAGTGATGATAATTTATTGCAGTGAATTCAGAGAATTCCTGAATCCGAATTGGGTAGAGATGACATGAAATGGGTTTTTTCCAATCCAGTTTTCCATCCTTCTGGGCATTCTCTATTCCGCATTGAGCGGTTCCATTATCCGTAAAAACGGCATAGGCACATTCTTTTCCGTTAACTAAGGGAGTTTCCCATTCATCAGGAAAAGCTTCAATGTACTTTCCTTGTTCTTTAATTGCAGATTTACCCGTCTCATTCAAATAAGGCGCAATGGCCTCATAGTTGTCTTCAAGAATTTGAAGTTCTTTTTTTTCTAAAGGGGCACCTGCTTCTCCTTCTACGCAACAAGCTCCTTTACATTGAGCGATATTACAGACGAAATCGCGATCCAACAGATCTTCCGAAACTAAGGTTTTTCCTATTTGTAGCATCAACCAAAGATACAACGGTTTAAAGCAAAAAAGAAAGCCGTTAATAACTAAAAATTAGGAAAATAAAGTACTTTCGCAAAAAAAATATAATGAAAATAAATCCCAAAGAAATTTTGACCGCTGGAATGGTTCTTTTTGCTGTTATTGATATTATCGGAAACATCCCAATAATCATATCCCTTCGAAAGAAAGCTGGGCATATTCAATCTGGAAAAGCATCAATTGTTTCGTGTATCATCATGATAGGCTTTTTGTTTTTGGGGGAGGAAATTCTAAACCTCATTGGTATTGACGTAAATTCTTTTGCTGTTGCGGGAGCCTTCATTATTTTCTTTATGGCCATTGAGATGGTTTTGGGAATAAACCTCTACAAAGAGGACGACAATCCTGCAACAACCTCAATTGTCCCTCTTGCTTTCCCAATGATTGCAGGTGCAGGAACCATGACTTCTTTACTGTCTTTACGAGCTGAATTTGAAGTAATCAATATCATCATTGCGATAATAATCAATATTATTTTTGTTTATATTATTTTGAAATCTTCTAAAAAGATTGAGTCCGTATTGGGTGCATCGGGGATCAGTATTATTCGTAAGATTTTTGGCGTAATTCTTTTAGCAATTGCCGTCAAGCTTTTCACAACGAACATCCGTCAGATGATTATATAAAAAGTGATTTACTTTTTACTTAAGCTGCAGATCATTAAATTTGCATCCAACAAAGCGTATTAACTTCTTTTGATTTCAGAGATATGAAAATTTTTATTCGAGTACTGATGGTTTTAGCCCTAGTAATGGCTGTCTATAATGCAACAAAAGTAGATTTTGAAGCCCCTCTTCAGGGAGACAGTAGTGTCGCTGTTATTGGGATTTTAGCTTCTCTCAGTGCCTTCTTGCTTTTATTCATCTTACTGCTCTCAAAAAAAATAGCTGCTAAGGTTTTAAAGAAATAGCACTAATCGAGCGGTGTTTGATCCAAGAGGGTTTTTATCTTGGTAATGAAATCGTCTTGTTCGTGAATGATTTTTAAAAAAGCTTCTTGATTAAATAACTGAAGGGCTAAATAAGCTTTGATCGAATTTTCAATCAACAACTCATTTTCCATTCGAACGGGAACCCCCTGATCTTTGAAGAAGGTTTGAAAAGAGGACAAGAGTTCTTCTTTATAGGGCAATGGATTTTGAATGAGTGCAGCAACAGATTCGAAGGTATAAAGCGCTCGGTTTTTATCCAACTCCAAAAATACAAAGCGGTTGACAAGGTTGGATCGTAAAATATAATTATCCCACTCCAACTCTAAATCAGAAGTGCCTGGAACATATTCGTCTGGAGTAATTCCACCACCGCCGTAAACAGTTCTCCCACCCGGAGTAGTAAATTGTAAAGAATCATTTACCGGGACACTCTTACTGTCTTGTATTTCTCCCGATTCATATCGAGCTCCAATTTCATCGTAATAGGAATCCTTGCCTTCGGCATATGGACGTTGAATGGAGCGGCCTGTGGGGGTATAATAACGGGCCGTTGTCAATCGAATTGCATCGCCTGCACCCAAGGGCATTTGCTGCTGAACAAGACCCTTACCAAAAGAACGCCGTCCTACAATCCAAGCCCGATCGTTGTCCTGTAAAGCACCAGCAACTACCTCGCTTGCCGAAGCAGATTGCCCGTTTACCAATACATAGACCTGACCTTTTTCAAATAATCCGCCATCGGTTGCCAAAGTTACTTTTCTTTCTCCTTGATTACTTTGAGTAATTACCATTACCTCCCCTTTCGAAAGAAAGGCATCGGATATTTCTTCCGCGATATGCAAATAACCTCCCGGATTATCTCGAAGATCCAAAACCAATTGATCGGCTCCTTGCTCTTTAAGGTTCGCTAGTGTTTTTCTAAACTCTACTCCTGTTTTTTGTGCAAAACGATTGATTTGAATATAACCCACTCCTTCCGACAATAAATACCCGTAAACAGATGGAATAGGGACTTCGCCACGCTCCAGATTGAATTCTAAAAACTCCTCCGTTGCTTTGCGATAGACCTGCAGCTGAACTTTTGTGTCGGGTTTCCCTTTTAAACTCCGAATGATGGAAGCACTGTTTTTATTTTTCCCAAACAATGTATCTCGATCAGCGATCAAAATCCGATCTCCAGGAAGAATTCCGACTGCTTTGCTGGGTCCGTTCTCTAAAACTCGCACAACACTTACAGTGTCTTGTTCCATAAAAAAGCTGACACCAATTCCAACAAAGGCTCCTTGCATATTCTCTGCAATTTGCTGCATTTCTTCTTTAGGAATATAAACCGAATGCGGGTCCAACTGCTCCACAACATTTGAGATCATGGTATTGACCAAACTGTCGGTGTCGATATCATCGACATAATTGGTTTCTATATATTGTATGAATTGCTTTAGCTTCTGGCTACTACTGATTTCGAAATTGGTCGCATTGAAAACAATTTGCTGATTACTTCCAAGAGTAAATCCTAAGAAGACAGATAGTAAAACAGTAATCCAGAGGTAAAGGTTATTCGTTTTCATAGGGATAGGTTATTGGGAGAGATGGGTGAGTTGGATTCCTGCTTTTTCTAAAAAATCAATTCCAGATGTGTCTTTATAAGCAGAAGCATATACCACACGAATAATCCCGGATTGATGTATTAATTTAGAACATTCTTTACAAGGCGAAAGTGTAATGTATAAGGTTGCCCCCTTACAGGACTGGGTAGAAGCTGCTACTTTGAGTATGGCGTTAGCTTCTGCATGGAGCACATACCATTTGGTATAATGCTCTTCATCTTCACAGACGTTTTCAAAACCCGAGGGTGTCCCATTATACCCATCCGAAATAATCATGCGGTCTTTTACAATTAAAGCCCCTACCTTTTTCCGTTCACAATAAGAAAGCTGTCCCCAAGTTGCTGCCATCTGCAGATATGCTTGGTCGTATTTTGTTTGTTTATCCATTACCTACGAAGATAGGTGAAATCAAACGCTGAATAAAATTTTTTACATTTGATGAATGAAAACTGCCCCTTTAAACACCAAAATCGTTTTGGAAAACAGTCGTGCTCTACTACTTCCTTTTGAAAACGCACGAAAATCTGAGCTCAAAAAATTATTTTTGATCATGATATTTGGCGCTATATGGGGATGAGAATAGAAACTGAAAGCGAATTTGAACGCTATGTTCATGAAACCTTGGAGTCGAAAAAACAAGGTCTATGTTTTCCTTTTATTATTGTCGATAAGCTGACTAATGAAGTGGCCGGAAGCACGCGCTTGGGTAACATCAATCAAAAAAGTGAAAAGTGTGAAATTGGCTGGACCTGGTATGGAACCCAATTTCAGGGTACTGGATTAAACAAAGCTGCCAAATACGAACTGTTGACTTTTGGATTTGAAACCCTTGGTTTTAGAAGAATTCAATTGAGTGCCGATCTAGAAAATATTCGCTCACAGAAAGCCATTGAAAAACTTGGTGCTCAACGAGAAGGCGTTTTTAGGAACAATTATATTGATGCCAATGGGATCAGTAAAGATGATGTATACTACAGTATCATTAAGGAAGAGTGGCCTCGACTTAAGTCAACTGTTTTTTCTGAGTTTTTAAAATCCTAATTCTTAAAGAAAGATTTTACAATCATATTTTTAGTGCTGAAATAAAAAGCGGTCAGTCCACTGAGATTTTTCTTAGGACGTTTTCCTTTTCCAAGCCGGCCAATTTGTAGGGCATACCAGGGCAATTCGACTCCTCCCATTTTATCGATGAATCGGATTCCCGAACTAGGGAATGGGGCTTCAAAAGCGGTAGTTTTTCCTGAAAAAATATCCTGGGCAAGTTCTGGATACAAACAAAAGGGACGAGCCAAACCAACGATATCTAATTTGCCATCGGCCAAGGCTTGTTCCATAACCGCAACCGTTCTAAAACCTCCTGTCAACATGAGTGGTTTGCTGGTTATCGTTCTGACTTTTTCTATGTAGTCTAAAAAATAAGCTTCGCGTTCTTGTGTGCTTTTCTTTTGCTTATGACCTACCATTGATGGCTTCTCGTATGTTCCGCCTGATATTTCAATTAGATCGATTCCTTCCTTAGATAACAAACGGACTACTTCCATGGACTCCTCTTCCGAAAAACCTCCGCGCTGAAAATCAGCAGAATTGATTTTAATTCCTATTGGATATTTTGCTCCTACTTGTGCGCGTATTTCTTTATAAATTTCCAAAACAAAACGCGCTCTATTTTCTAAAGAACCGCCCCATTGATCGTTTCTGGTATTACTCAATGGAGACAAAAACTGGCTTACTAAATACCCGTGTGCCCCATGAATTTGACAGCCCGAAAACCCCGCATCTTGCATTATTTTTGCTGCATTACCGAAACGCTTGATAATTTTCCAAATGGCATCTTCGGTTAGGGGAGTTGGTTTTTTAAACATCGAAGAAGCTCCTCCCATCTTAAGCGATACTGACGATGGTGCTACCACTTCTTTGTTTATAGCGGCAAAAGCCTGACGTCCTGGATGATTGAGCTGAGGCCAAATCTGGGCTCCAGTTCCTTCAACAGTTTTTGCCCAAGCTTGTAAAAGCTTAAAGTTTGAACGATCCTCAACCACTACATTGCGTGCTTCTCCCAAAGCTTGAGAATCGACCATCACATTCCCAGTAATCAAAAGTCCGGGCTTGCCTTTTGCCCAAACCTCATAGGCTTTGATCAATTGTTTTGTTGGAGCATTTTTCAAAGTCCCTATGTTTTCACTCATAGCAGATTTAGCGATTCTGTTTTGTAAAAGAGAACCACTGGGTAACGAAAATGTAGTTTGTAGTAATTTCATCAAGTATTTATAATAATAGTGTATGGGTTAAAAAGGGCTGGTTTCGATGATCATCCGAATGGCTTGAGAAAGGATCATAGCACCGACGACTAACTGCCATCTGGACTTGTTGATTTTCAAAACATTTAAAAAGAATAGATTGACAATTAGAATGCCCACTACGATAACGATCTGAACAGCTTCAACTCCAAGAGCAAAAGAAAGTAAATCGACTAAAACTTCGTCTTCAGAAACAATAAGAGAAAAATAACGCCCAAAGCCCAATCCATGAATCAGTCCAAAAATTAAGGTTATTACCGATGGGAACCAACTGGCAACGGGGAAGATTTTCGTTCTTAATAATGGAATACAACTCAGCGCAATGGTTATAGGAATCAGGAATTCAATCCAGTCGGCTGGGAGTTTGAGCTCAAAAAAGTAATTTCCAAAAAGGGAAAGTGTGTGCCCCAAGGTAAAAAGAGAAACCCACCATACTAATTTTTGAAATTCGCGAAACCCAAAGGGAATGGCAAGGGCAATGATGAAATAAAAATGATCGAGTCCCTGTAAATCCAAAACATGATTGAATCCGAGTTGTGCATAAAACCAAATTGTTTCCATAATCTTTTGCTTTTATAGTCCGCGCTCTTTTTGAATTTTTTCGTAAGCAGCCTGAACTTGTTGAAATTTTTCCTGAGCTCCTTTGAGCATAGCTGGATCAGCACTACTCAGCTTATCAGGGTGGTATTTTTTTGCCATGGTGCGGTAGGCTTTTTTGACCTCAGCATCTGAAGCATTCGAATCAATTTCCAATATTTTATAAGCATTCCCAGCTTGTTGAATAAACATAGCCTTGATGCTTTCAAAGTTGGCCGATTGGATTCCCAAAGCAGCAGCAATTTGATTTATTTTATTTATTTCAGAAGGAGAAACGCTTCCGTCTGCATTGGCGATTCCAAAAAGAAAATGCACAATTTGTAGCCTTGTGTTGTAGGGTGTTCCGCTGACAAACAATTGCGCTACTTCTGAAAGGTTTTGAGTTTCCTTCTTGATTTCAGAATTGAATCTAGCGAAAATAGTTGCGGCATAATCTGCCCCGTAATTTGCAATGAAATAGTTGCGAACAAAGCGCAATTCTTTTTGCTCCACCTTTCCATCGGCCTTAATCACCATAGCGGCTAATGCCAAAAGATTCAATTCAAACTGATTGGTTCCCATGGAACGAAAACTACGCGTATTGAACGTTCGTGTAGTCCCATTTTTCATAAAACCTTCGATCATACTTCCAAGAAAGTATCCTAAAACAGCTCCTCCAAAACGCAAGTAGGTATATCCCAAAACAGCACCAATCCATTTTATCATTAAATAAAAATTTGACCCAAAGATAGTTTTACTTTAAAAAATAAAGTGAACATTATCTTAAAATCAATGGAAATAAAGGAAACTTTTTATCTTTGTACAAATTAAAAAAACAGTCTATGTATCCAGCAGAATTTGTACAACCCATGCGCGATGAATTATCCGCCATAGGATTCAAACAATTAAGTGAAGTAGCTCAAGTTGATGAGGCGATTAGTGCAGAAGGAACAACTTTGGTTGTAGTGAATTCGGTTTGTGGATGTGCTGCAGCGAATGCAAGACCCGGAGTTCGTATTTCATTAGCAAACGAAAAAAATCCGAGTACACTTGTAACTGTTTTTGCAGGAGTAGATTTTGAGGCAACCGATCGTGCTCGTGCCCTTATGGTTCCCTTCCCTCCTTCTTCTCCAAGTATGGCATTATTCAAAAATGGGGAATTGGTACACATGCTTGAGCGTCATCACATCGAAGGCCGCCCAGCAGAAATGATTGCGGAAAACCTGAAACAAGCTTACGACGAGTTCTGTTAAGTAATATCAAAGCATACCCCTTTTTTGAAGGGGAGAAAACCGATCATAATGTATAAATTCATCGCAAGTATTTTCTCGGTTGTTTTCCTGGTTTGCTTTGTGATGAATTTATTGATTTTTCATGTTGTTCAAGTTATAGGTCGAACGCTCTTTGGATATCAGGCACACAAAGTATCTGTAGACATTCTCAACTTTTTTTTGCTTCGTTGCTTCAATCTTTTGGGCACCCGTATACAATTCAATAAAAGCTTTGAGTTGCCAACCGACCGTCCACTCATCATATTGGCAAATCATCAGAACACTGCTGATATTCCGCCGCTGATCTGGCATTTACGCAAGCATCATTTAAAATTTGTGAGCAAAAAAGAGCTTGGAAAAGGCATCCCGAGTGTTTCTTATAATCTTCGTAATGGGGGTTCTGCATTGATCGACCGAAGAAACCCTATACAGGCGGTTAGAGAAATTGATCGACATGCTGCTCTGCTAGCAAAAAACAATTGGTCAACACTGATTTTCCCAGAAGGAACTCGGTCTAAAAATGGAGTCCCAAAAAAGTTTAAAACAAGAGGAATAAAAACCATAATCGAAAAAGTTCCTAATGTTCTGATTGTACCCATTACGATCAATAACTCATGGAAGTTTAATCGTTGGGGCAACTTCCCACTTCCTTTGGGTGTTAAAATAACCTTTAATGTTCACGAGCCCGTTGAGCCTAAAGCTGACCTCTCAAATGCGTTTTTTGACGCCATTGAAAAAACAATAACCGACGCTATAGTATTGGATTAGTTTCCTGTGAAATTTGCTTTTCTTTTCTCCAAAAAGGCTTGGGTGCCCTCTTTAAAGTCCTCAGAACCAAAACAAGTTCCAAAACCAGTAACCTCAGCTTCAAAACCATTCAGTCCTTCTTCATATGCCGCATTGACTGCCTGAATTGCCTGACCAATAGCAAAGGGTGAATTCTTTAAAATCTTTTGTGCCAAGGCAGCAGCAGCTGGCAATAATTCTTCTTGAGGAACAACTTGAGTGACTAAACCAAAACTCAAGGCTTGGTCGGCAGGAAGCATCTGACAAGTGAGAATTAATTCCAGCGCTCTTCCTTTTCCGATAATCTGCGCCAAGCGTTGGGTTCCTCCATAGCCCGGAATTACACCTAAAGAAGTTTCGGGTAAACCCATTTTTGCATTAGAAGAAGCAATGCGAAGGTGACACGACATAGCCAATTCCAATCCACCACCTAAAGCAAAACCATTGATTGCCGCAATCACAGGTTTGTTCATTTGCTCTATGAATGTAAACACATCGTCTTGTCCTTTTTGTGCAAGAGCTCTACCCTCTGCTGGGCCAAACTCAGAAAATTCTGCAATATCTGCTCCTGCTACAAAGGCTTTTTCTCCACTCCCAGTCAATACAATTACGCCTACGCTAGTGTCTAATCGGAGTTCCGAAAAAACCTGATGAAGTTCTTCTAAAACTGCTTTATTAAGTGCATTAAGCTTTGTTGGTCGGTCGATTTGAATCCACGCTACTTGGTCTTGAATTCTTAACTGAAGATTCGTTGTGCTCATTTTATTTTTTTAATTGGATGATGAATTTTGTCCCGCGATCTTGCTCCGTTTCATAATGAATAGATCCCCCTGACGAGTCAATGCTGTTCTTCACAATGGCTAATCCAAGTCCCATTCCCCCCGTTTTGGTTGTAAAATTAGGCTCAAATATTTTATCAATATTTTCCGCAGAAATCCCCAATCCGTTGTCTTCAATTTCTATACGCAAGCCCAGGGTCTCTTTTTGAATGCGAACTTGAATCTGCGGTTCTCTTTCTTGTGGTACGGCCTGAATTGCGTTCTGGACTAGATTGGTCATTATACGAATCCATTGGGTTCGATCAATATCCCATAAAATTTGTTCTTCAGAACTAGTATACTGAATTATTCCGGGTTCAAAAATATCGATAGAAAGTCTCGTGATTTCGACAATGTCTTCTGTTTCAACAACGAGCTTTGGTAGGGTTGCAAAATTTGAGAAGGCTGTCGCTACCCGACTCATCGTGTCGATCTGTTCAATCATGATTTTAGAAAAATCCATTACCTTTTGATTGATTTTAGGGTCTTCGGGATCGAAGCGTTGTTGAAAACTTTGAATCGTAAGCCGCATTGGAGTAAGTGGATTCTTGATTTCATGTGCCACCTGTTTGGCCATTTCTTGCCAAGCTTGTTCTCGTTCTGAACGTGCTAATTTGGCTATACTTTCTTCCAAAGCATCCAACATGCTGTTGTAAGAATTCACTAAACTATCTACTTCTTTACTGGCATTGGATATGTGTATTTTTTCATTTCCTTTCAATAAGCCCGTTCGGTCAATTCGTGCTCGTATGGTTTCCAGAGGACGTGTCATATAACTCGAAATAAAATAAGCAATGATAATGGCAACCAACAACATAAAGAAATAAATCTGGAAGAGGCGCATTAAAAAGGTGTTCAACTCAGTGGTGCTAAAAGACACGTCTTCAAAATAGGGGAAATATAAAATTGCATAGGGTTGCTTATTGGTGTCGAATAACACACTGTAGGAGGATTGAAACCTTCCTCGTTCTTGTTCATTTTGGATAGCAATTCTCTGCCGTTCATTCAACAAGAGTTCTTGTGTGATTTTTGGATCGAGTTGCTGGTCTTGATCCATATTTTCGGTCTTCACATAAGAGTAAAAATAAGGCACCCCTTCTAGGCTAAAAAGGGCATATTCTACTTTATGAATCAGTGCAATGGATTCAAAAATCTCATAAAAATCGAGCTGCTTTTCTCCAATCGTATTGAATGCATCGTCGCGATCGAGAATATAGGATAAATGATTTTTAACCTGTGTTTCTTTTCGCTCAAGTCGCCTTAAGTTATAATCGTCAGATTGGGAATAGTATTGGTAGAAGGTCGCCCCGAGAATAAGTAAGGAGGTCATTACCACCAGCAAAATCATGGAGAAAAATACGCGCGACCTAAGGGAAAATTTACTTCGTGCCATGGTTATTTGTCTTTTCTAAAACGCTTATAAATGCGTATTCCGAGCATCAATAAAAGCGCTAGTCCGACAATTGATAAAACACCAAAAATCCAATGGAAGCTGCTTTTAAGGATTACTAAAAATACAACTGCAAATAAGATCAGCGTTGCGCCTTCATTCCAAATACGCATAAAAAAAGAAGAATGGCGAAATTCATCGTTTTGAAGTTCTTTAAAAATTTGATGGGTTTTGTAGTGATATAAATACAATAACCCAACAAAAAAGAGCTTGATCAACATCCAGTCTTGGTTCAACCAACTGGGCATAAGGTAGAGCAACCAAAAGGCAAAAATACTTGCCAAAATTGCCGAAGGCCATGTAATAATATACCAGAGTCGCTTGGCCATCAGCTTCAATTGCACACTCAGTATGTCGCGTTCGACAGCTGTTTTTTCTTGCGCTTCAATGTGGTATATGAAGATGCGTGGAATGTAAAACAAACCTGCAAACCAAGTAATAACAAAAATTAAATGGAGGGATTTTATGTAGTTATAATATTCTAGCAAAAGGACTGTTTTTATAAGTTCTAAAGTACAAAAAGAAAGCCAAATCGGAAGCGCTTCTATTTATTGTATCGTTTCAATTCTTTTCTCAAGAAATAAGCGGTTACAATTGTGGCGATTACTTCGGCAATGGGAAACGAAATCCAAATTCCAAATTCGCCATAATAGCGCGGTAAAATTAAAATCAACGGAATAAAAAAGAACCCCTGCCGTGTGAGAGTCAAAAGAAGAGCAGGAATCGCTTTTCCAATGGCTTGAAAATAGGCCGATCCGATCAGTTGAATTCCAATAATGGGCGTTGATAAAAAGACCCACATCAAAACTTCTTTTGTCTTAGTAATAACCGCTTGATCTTGTGTAAAAGCACTTGCTATGGCTTCAGAAAAGAATATGATTACGAAGAATACAAAGGTGGCTAAAACTGTTGCATAAATCAAGGCCGTACGGATTACTTCTAGCACGCGATCTTTTTTATCCGCACCAAAATTAAACCCAGCAATGGGGACAAACCCTTGGGTAATTCCTAAGATGGGGAATAGTGCAAACATGAGCATCCGACTGATGATCGCATAGACCGCAACGGTAGATTCGCCCGATAATTCAAATAAAATATTATTTACCATAAGGACGGTTACACTCACTACTGCTTGCCGAGCTAGGGTAACGAATCCAAGAGAACCGATTTCTTTTACAATAGAAAAATCAAGGGCTAAATCGGAGATTTTCAAAAATAAATCGGATTTCCCCGAGATGAAAAAATAGAAAATATAAGACATACATACGCCGTAAGACAGGGTAGTTGCCCAGGCAGCTCCTTCCATTCCCCAACCAAACACATTAATGAATAGATAATCCAAAAGCAGATTTGATATGGAAGGCAGCATCATTGCATACATTGCATGTTTGGGTTTCCCTTCGGAACGAATGGTATTATTCCCCATCATAGCGAGTCCCAAAATCGGAACTCCGTACAGTACAATGGTATAGTATATTTTTGCAGGCGCATACAAAGTTCCCTTACCCCCAAAAGATGGAATTATAGCTTCCATAAAAACCAATCCCAAAGTCATAAAACTGAGGGTAAAGAGTAAGGTCAGCGTAAGTTGGTTTCCAAAAGTCTTATTCGCTTTAGCTCGCTGATCGCTTCCCAATGCTCTTGAGATGATAGAGCCTCCTCCCATGCCGATAGACATTCCTAGAGCAGCAATAAAAAAGGAAACAGGAAGCACCACATTAATTGCTGCAATGGCGTTAGAACCTATCCATTGACCTACAAAAATAGTATCGATGAGGATATTGAGCGACATCACTAAAATACCAATCGAGGCAGGTAGCGATTGTCGAAGCAAAAGTTTCCCAATGGGATCTGTTCCCATTTGAACGGCCTTTTCAGCCATTAAGCTTCTTCGGCTAAAGCCCATTCGTCAATCCAACGGCTCATTACATTGATCCACTCCTCGCGATCGTTGATGCAGGGGAGTACTTCTAAATGGTCTCCTCCTTTTTCTTCAAAATCTTCTGCTGCTTCCATTCCAATTTCTTCTAAAGTCTCTAAACAATCGGAAACAAATGCGGGCGTGGCTATAGCCAGTTGCTTCAATCCACTCTTGGCAAAATTTGCTACGGTTCTATCGGTATAAGGTTGTAACCAAGGATCAACACCCAATCGCGATTGAAAGGATGTAGAAAAAGTTCCTTCTTTTAATTCTAAATATTCGGCAACCAAACGGGTAGTTTCATAACACTGGTGACGGTAACAAAACTCGTGTGCTTTGGATGCCGTAACACAACACTCCCCATTTATTTTGCAATGCGATTTTGTGATATCGGACTTGCGAATGTGGCGTTCAGGAACTCCGTGGTATGAAAACAGTAAGTGCTCCCAGTTTTTTCCTTGCAAGCCTTCAGCAATTGAATTGGAAAGGACTCGGATATAATCTGGGTGGTTATAAAATGCGGGCAAAGAAGTAAACTTTACCTGAGGAAAGAATTCATCTCGAAGCTCTTCGGCAAGCACCAAGATGGTCTCGGTTGTTGCCATTGCAAATTGAGGATATAATGGGATAATAAAAACATCATCTACTCCTTGATCAACAAGTTCTTGCAGACCCTTTTTGATCGACATGGAGCCATAGCGCATGGCTAAACTCACAGGGGTCGAAACCTTTTCAGACACTTTCCCTTTGAGCCTTTCAGAAAGGACAATTAAAGGTGATCCTTCGTCCCACCATATTTTCTTATACGCTTTAGCAGACTGTTTGGGTCGGGTATTTAAAATAATTCCTTTAACCAAAATTGTACGGAACAGTTTGGGTAAGTCTACCACACGTTCGTCCATTAAAAATTCCCCTAAATAGATTTTTACATCCTTTGGGCTTGGGCTTTCTGGTGAGCCTAAATTAACCAATAATACTCCTTTCATAAGCGTTCTTTCGTATAGCTGCTAATTCGAACTGCAGTTCAGCTATTTTACTGCGAAGATAATGACATTAAGTATTTTTTTGGAGTAGTTCCATACTTCTTTTTAAAGGCAGCTATAAAATGACTCGAAGTGCTGTAGCCTATTCTCAGTCCTACTTCATTGACGTTGTGATTGGTAGAAGCCAGCATGCGTCGAGCCTCTTCCATTTTGTGATCCAAGAGGTAGCCAAAAACCGTATCCCCATAGAGTTGTTTAAATCCCTCTTTCAGCTTGTTTAGGCTCAACCCTATTTTCTCTGAAAGCTCTTGAAGCGAGGGTGGTTCAGACATGTTCTTAAGAATGATCTCCTTCGCTAATCGAATTTTACGAACATTATCTTCGTCAATTAAAAAAGGGCATTGCTCAATATCGGTATCTTCATTTTTATTGAAATAAAGACTTAGCAACTCATATACCTTCCCTTTTAGATAAAGCGCTTTCATACTCTCATGAATGTTGGAGCTTAATATTTGACTCAACACAACAGCCATACTCGGATTAATATTTCCATTGTCGTAATATTTTTTTGTGCTGTTTTCGGGGCTCAAAAAATGAATGTGATCAGCATCTTGAGAAAATAAACTATGGAATTTTTTAATAGAAATAACGACACCAATAATCCACGTTTTGGGTTGAAGTTTCAAATCTATGGGTAAATCGCGTTGCGGATTGTACAACAAAATGGAGTGTTCTTCTTTTACATTAAAAACATAGTTCCCGGCGTTGAATAAGAAATCTCCTTGCCCCTTCAAACAAAAATGAAATTGAATAAAACTGCTGTTAATTTCTCGAACCTCACGGGTGACTTCATCGGTATCGTTTTGAAAACGAAGTACATAAAAGCCTTCTTCGATGGTCATTCTTGATGCATTACTTTCATCGTTATTTTTAAGCATAATTCGCGTTATTTTTTATTTAGAAGCACTCTAAATAAGATGGGTTTAGTTTGTACAAAGACTATATTATATGGTCTATGAGCGTTTATATTACAAAAATAACCGCTTTACGTTATTAATTATACTTTTAGCGTTACTTTTTTTAAAAACAGCCGCTTATTTTTGTAGCCGATTAGAACCAATTAATGGAAGTTTCAAATAATAAGAAACATTTTTACGCAATAGGGGTTAGTTATAAAAATGCTGACCTAAAAACACGAGGAGATTTTAGCTTAAACTTAGAGCAAAAAGACACCCTTACCCTAGAAGCTAAAAGAGAAGGTATCGAAGAAATTCTCATTAACTCTACCTGTAACCGAACAGAGATCTATGCCCATGTTAATCATCCCATTCAACTGATTAATTTATTGTGCAAGCATTCTAAAGGAAGTTTAGCGGTGTTTAATGAAATTGGATATACCCATAAAAACAAGGCTGCCTTTCACCACATCTTTAAGGTTGGAACAGGATTAGACAGTCAGATTCTTGGAGATTTTGAAATAATAGGCCAGTTGAAACAAGGCTTTTTTAGATCCAAAAAGCTCGGTATGGGGCATGGATTTATGGAACGCTTAGTCAACGCCGTTATTCAAGCCAGTAAGCGTATCAAGACCGAAACGAAAATTTCGAGTGGTGCTACCTCTGTTGCATTTGCATCGGTTCAATACATCATCAATACCATTGAAGAAATTTCAGAAAAAAACATTTTACTTTTTGGAACTGGAAAAATCGGTAGAAATACCTGTGAAAACTTAATCAAGCACACAGAAAATGATCATATTGTGTTGATCAATCGAACCCACGAAAAAGCCAAACACATAGCAGGAAAATTCAATGTCTTGGTTAAAGAATACGGAGAATTACCTACAGAAATTAGAAAAACAGATGTCTTAATTGTTGCAACGGGAGCACAACAACCTACCATTTCAAAAGACATTATTCATAAAGACACCCCCCTTCTAATTCTTGATCTTTCGATCCCCAGCAATGTGCATCCAAATGTTGAAGAGCTAGAACAGGTAACACTAATCAATTTAGATTCTCTTTCACAGATCACAAACAAAGCATTAGAAGATAGACGACAATACATTCCTCAAGCTGAAATAATTTTAGAGGAAGTCAAAGAAGAGTTTTTGCAATGGTTAGAGCATCGTCAATATGCGCCAGCATTGCGCGCGCTAAAGGCTAAACTAACAGCTCAACAAAGTTCTGAAATTAAAACCCAAGAAAAGAAAGCGGTTTTAAAACCAGAAGCAGTGAGTGTTTCTGATCAAATGATTCAAAAAATAACGGGACAGCTCGCCAATTACCTCAAAGAAAATCCCAGCAAAGCCACCACTACACTAGATGTAATTCAAGAAGTTTTTCAACTGGATATAAAAGCCCATGAGTAAGCTGATTCGCATTGGAACCCGAGCGAGTGCATTAGCCTTGTGGCAAGCCCATACCCTTCAAGATTTATTGAATACTGAGGGTTATACTACTGAATTGATTCCGATAAAAAGCGATGGTGACTTGGATCTAGTTCAACCGCTTTATGAAATGGGAACCATCGGGATTTTCACAAAAACACTTGATGCTGCTTTATTGAATAACCGAATCGATATTGCCATACACAGCATGAAAGATGTGCCTACCCAGTTACCCAAGGGTATTCGGCAGGCAGCAGTCTTGGAACGAGGCCCGGTGTTGGATGTTCTTGTAAAAAAAGCCAAAGCCGTTTCTTTAGAAAACCCTGCAACAATTGCAACGGGGAGTTTAAGAAGAAAGGCGCAATGGCTAGGACATTATCCTAATCACAGCATTGTTCCTTTACGAGGAAACATACAAACCCGTTTGACTAAATTAAATAATGAACCTTGGGACGGAGCAATTTTTGCTGAAGCTGCATTGGTTCGCCTTGACACTAATACAGAGGAAGTTGAAATCTTAGATTGGATGATCCCGGCACCTGCTCAGGGAGCGCTTATGGTGGTTTGCAGAACTGCCGACACCTCAATGTTTGATGTCCTACAGCAATTCAATCGACCAGATGTTGCGCTTTGCACCCAGATGGAGCGGGATTTTTTACGAACACTAGAAGGGGGTTGTACTGCACCAATCGGAGCACTTGCAACAATAGAAGCAGATCAGCTTCGCTTTAATGGCGGTGTTTTTTCGTTGGATGGAAAACGAAAATTCCTTGTTTCGGAAACCTTTGAAAAGTTTACAGCTCGAAATAAAGGCGTTGAACTCGCAAACGCCTTGCTTAAAAAAGGAGCAGCTAGCTTACTTCAGGAATTCAAGTCTTCTTCATGAGCAATCCTTTAAAAATTCTTTCGACTAAAGTGCTTTCGCCCATTCAAAAAAACAGAATGATTGAATTAGGAGCTCGCTATACGGAACGAAATTTTATAGAAACAAAAGTAATTCCCTTTACTTATTCCGACGCAAAACAAAGCCTGCTTTTCTCTAGTCAAAACGCAGTACAATCCGTTTTTTCAAAAACCGATTTCAATCTCCTTTTGAAAAACAAAAGGTGTTATTGTGTAGGCGAAAAGACCAAAGTCGCATTAGAAGAAAATGGCCTAAAAGTGAGTCATTTTGAAGAAAATGCGTCCAATTTGGCTGATTTTATCGTGAAAAATGCTAAAAATGAAGATTTTGTGTTTTTCTGCGGAAAGGAAAGAAGACCCGATTTAGAAGCTCAAATGGAGCTCAATAAAATCAAACTTGAGTCTATTGAAGTTTACCAAACACTTTTAAAACCCAAAGCAATTGGTGCTTTTGATATTGTACTCTTTTACAGTCCAAGTGGGGTTCGAAGTTTTCTTCAAGACAACAGCCTCAAACAGACAGTTTGCATCTGTATTGGCCCAACCACAGCGGAAGCGCTTCCCGTATCAAAAAGACAGATAGTAATTGCCACAAGCCCTACCGTAGAGCATATGATTTACCAAACAAAAAAACAGCTACCCTCATGATTAAAAATGATTTATTTCTTAAAGCTCTAGCAGGAGAAACCGTTACTCGTCCACCCGTCTGGATGATGCGTCAAGCAGGGCGATACTTACCCGATTTCATGAAGCTGAAAGCGAAATATGATTTCTTTACCCGTTGCCAAACTCCAGAATTAGCAACCGAGATTACCGTAATGCCCATTCGTCAAATTGGTCCAGATGCTGCAATCTTATTCAGTGATATTCTTGTGGTTTTACAGGCAATGAATATTGAAGTTGAAATGAAAGCTGATGTAGGGCCTTGGATTCCTACTCCTATCCGAAGCAGAGCAGAACTAGATCGGGTAATAGTACCTCATGCTGAAGAGGCTTTAGGCTATGTAATTGATGCAGTCAAAATGACCAAACAAGAGCTCAATAATAAAGTTCCCTTGATCGGTTTCGCAGGTTCCCCATGGACCTTATTGTGTTATGCTGTACAAGGACAAGGATCAAAAACCTTTGATAAAGCCAAAGAGTTTTGTTTTAAAGAACCTGAAATGGCGCATGAGTTACTTCAAAAAATAACCGATACTACAATTGACTACCTGAGAGCAAAGGCTGCAGCAGGAGTTAATGCACTCCAAATATTTGACTCCTGGGGAGGCTTACTTTCCCCCGAAGATTACGCTATTTTTTCTTGGCCCTACATTCAGCAGATCGTAACGGCAGTCAAAGACCTCTGTCCAGTAATTGTTTTTGGAAAAGGATGCTGGTTTGCCTTAAATGAAATGTCTCAGTCTGGTGCTAGCGCACTGGGAGTAGACTGGACTTGTTCTGCAAGAAACGCACGGTATTTGTCTGGAGGGAACATTACCCTACAAGGAAATTACGACCCATCACAGTTACTGTCTCCGATTCCAAAGATCAAAAGCGATGTAAAGAAGATGATTGATGCTTTTGGAAAAGATCGCTATATTGTAAATCTAGGACACGGGATTTTACCCAATATTCCCGTCAGTCATGCGCAGGCATTTGTTGATGCGGTAAAAGAATACGGAAGCTAAAACGCATTCATGAAAGAGCTTTTTTACAAATACATATGTGAACTTCAAGATGCCATTACTGTTGCTTTGGAGGCAGCAGATGGAGGTGCTTCTTTTAAAGAAGACATCTGGGAACGCCTCGAAGGAGGCGGCGGAAGAACCCGCGTATTAGAAGACGGAGTTGTATTTGAAAAAGGCGGTGTTAATATTTCGGGCGTTCACGGTACCTTACCTGAAAGTATGCAGACGCATTTGAATGTAAGCGAAGCTTCTTTTTATGCCTGTGGTCTCAGCTTGGTTTTACACCCAAAAAACCCAATGGCACCGACTGTTCATGCAAATTGGCGGTATTTTGAAATGTATGACCTCAACGGTAACATCGTAGATCAATGGTTTGGTGGAGGTCTGGATCTTACCCCCTATTATTTATTTGAAGAAGATGCTGTTCATTTTCATCAAACTTGTAAAAATGCTTGCGACCGACATGGTCCAAAACTTTATTCAGAATACAAGAAAAAATGTGATGCCTATTTTTGGAATGCCCACCGAGACGAAGCTAGAGGTTTAGGTGGTTTGTTTTTTGATTATTTGAAACCCACCCCAAAATATTCGCTTGAAAAATGGTATGCTTTTGTTACCGATGTTGCTGATAATTTCTTGGAAGCCTACCTACCGATTTTAGATCGTAGGAAGAATCTTACCTATACCGAAAAACAAAAAAAGTGGCAAGAAATACGAAGAGGCCGTTATGTTGAATTCAATTTAGTTCACGACAAAGGCACCCTTTTCGGTTTGAAAACAAACGGAAGAATTGAAAGTATTTTGATGAGCTTGCCGCCTAAGGTTCAATGGCATTACGATCATCATCCGGAAGAAAATTCGCCGGAGGCTGAACTCATGCAGGTGATCAAGAAACCTAAAAACTGGATTTCATAAATTAAAAATCGATAGCTTTTCACTAAATTAACCTTTAGAAAAACCAAATTCTTATGAATACATTATCGATTTTAATCGTACTTCCTCTTTTGGTGGTTTTCTCTTACCTCTTTGATGCTATCGCAAGAAAAACGAAATTCCCCTCTGTTATACTCTTGATGTTTACAGGGATCATCATTCGAACAGCAACCAACCTTTACGGCTTTACTGATTTTGGATTTTTAGATAAATTAATCCCCGTTTTGGGGACAGTTGGTCTGATTTTAATCGTGCTAGAAGGCGCATTAGAACTTGATATTAAAAAAGAAAAACTACCCGTAATTCTCAAGGGGTTTTTTGCTGCTGCCCTTATTTTAATCCTCAACATCATTGCCGTGAGTTGGGCTTTTGAAAACCTCTTGAATCTTGAACACAAAACGGCTGTCATTTTTGCGATTCCACTAGCTATTATCAGTAGTGCTGTTGCAATTCCTTCTGCTGCTGGGCTTTTGAATCGAGAAAAAGAATTTGTAGTCTATGAATCTACGTTTTCTGACATCTTAGGGATTATGATTTTCAACTATGCTATTCGACAATTTGAGTCGAATCAAACCTTGATTAGTGCCGAATCTATAGTCGCTTTAGGGTTGCAAATCATTGGTGTAATTGTAGTTTCATTGATCATCACCTACCTCCTTTTTCAGCTCTTACAGAAAATTGAACACCACGTCAAGTTTTTCCTCATTCTGGCACTACTTGTATTGGTCTATGCTTTTGGGAAGTTTTTCCACTTACCCGCCCTGGTGACCATCTTTATTTTTGGGTTGTTTTTGAGCAATGTCAAAGTCCTCCTCCCCGGTTTTATGCAGCGCTATTTGGACTTGAATCAGACTGAAAAAGGATTACATGAATTTCATATTCTAACCGCAGAATCTACCTTTTTAGTAAAAACCTTCTTTTTCTTGTTTTTTGGCTTTTCAATTAGCATAGTCGAATTTTCTTCCATAGCCCCTTTTATTTATGGTGTGCTGATTTTCGGAATTATGCTCCTCATTCGCTACATGTATTTTATCGTTACTACCTTTAAAATAAAACCTTCTCCTCTGGTCTATATGTCGCCCAGGGGTTTGATCAGTATTTTATTATTCCTTCAAATCAAAGAAGTTACCTTTGTAAATACTTCCCTTTCGATCATCGACGAACAAGTGTTATTGGTTGTTATTTTAGCATCCATGCTCATGATGACGTTGGGAACTATGAAGAAAACCAAACAAGATTCCAAACTAGAATCGTTAACAGATTCTGAAGAAACCGAACCCAATACATTAGACGAATTCTTAGATGGAATTGCTGATGAAAATGAAAACCGTACTTAAAACACCTCTCCATGTATCCATTAAAACGAAACAGACGATTACGAAGTTCAGAAGCAATTAGAAGCATGGTTCGAGAACAACAGCTAGCACCGAGCGACTTTATCGTTCCTCTTTTTGTGGTAGAAGGATCGGATATAAAAGAAGAAATCGCTTCTATGCCGGACTATTATCGAATGAGTTTAGAGCATTTGAAAAAAGAAGTTCAAGAGCTTTGGAGCATGGGACTACAAACGGTATTGCTTTTTGTTAAAGTCCCCGACACTCTTAAAGACAACAAAGGAAAAGAAGCACTTAACCCGGAAGGCTTGATGCAGAGAGCCATCGCTCTTGTTAAAGAAACGGTTCCCGAAATGACCGTTATGACAGATGTAGCCTTGGATCCTTATTCTTCTTTTGGGCACGATGGAATTGTAGACAAAGGAGTTATTGTAAACGATACAACGGTAGAAGTTCTAGCACAAATGGCCTTGTCGCATGCAGAGGCAGGAGCAGATTTTGTCGCTCCAAGTGACATGATGGATGGTCGTATTTTAGCTATTCGAAGCCTCCTCGAACAAGAAGGTTTTCACAATACTGGAATCTTAAGTTATAGCGCCAAATACGCTTCCGGTTTCTATGGTCCTTTCCGATCAGCACTCGACTCTGCTCCTGGATTTGGGGACAAGAAAACCTATCAGATGGATTTCCATAACCGAAAGGAAGCGCTTGTAGAAGCCGAATTGGACATCGAAGAAGGTGCTGATATTGTAATGGTTAAGCCGGGAATAGCCTATTTAGACATCATCCACAATTTAAGCAACCATATAGATGTTCCCCTAGCTGCTTATCAGGTTAGTGGTGAATATGCTATGCTCAAGGCAGCTGCGGCCAAAGGTTGGATCGAATACGACGCCATTATGTACGAGCAACTGATTGCTTTTAAGCGTGCCGGTGCATCGCTCATAGCAACCTATTGCGCCAAAGATGCTGTTCGGATTTTAGGATAGTCCCCGTTCTTTTTGTTAAAATTATGTGATCTGGCATTCTTTTTGATTTCTTTCAATACATTAGTAATACCCAAGTTTTTACGATGTATAAAAAAATACTGCTTTTTATCAGCTACTTATTGTATTTAAGCTGTATTGGAACCGATGTCACAGACGATTATGTAGACCCAACCCTACGAATTACTTCGCCCCAGATCATCTCCATTAAGGTGGGGCAAAAATTTCAGTTTACTGCTAAATATTTCGACACCAGTGGTACTCCAGTTGACAATCCCAATTTAATTTGGACCGTATCTCCTCCCGATGCGCTCACTATAGATAATAATGGTTTTGCTACTGCAACCAAAGACGGTTTGGCCACTATTCAGGTCAGTGTTGTTACTGCCTAAGGCACTACCATTTCTGCCGAAACTTCTTTTCCGGTGCGGGAAGTTGTTGTAATAACAGAAACGGCAACAATGACAACCGATACAGCTACCACAACTAGTACAACTTCTGGAACAACTTCAAATACTACAGACTCCAATACAAGCACCAGCACAACAGGTTCCAATACAGCAACAACGACTACCAATACAGCTACCTCTACTACAAATACTTCGACTAAAATTGGAGATGATGATGATGTAGTCGTAACCGCCCCTCAATCCTATCAAGGGACAATTCAAACTACATCAAGCTATGTGCTTACGGGCAGCTATGAATATGGTATAAATGATGCAGGGCAATTGGTATTGGATATAGGGGATGACTACGAGGCCTCAACAGCAATTCCTAGGCTTTTTGTATACCTCACAAATAATCCCAATTCACCATCAGGTGGCTATGAAATTGGAGAAGTAACTGTTTTTAGTGGAGCCCATAGCTATATTTTACCTTCTTCAATCGACATAAATGATTACAAATACATCCTTTACTGGTGTAAACCATACATTGTTAAAGTCGGGGATTCAACCATCTTTTAATTTTACCTACACATGCAAAAACAAATCTTCTTATTGAGCTGTCTTTTTTTTCTTGGAATAACATTTGGAGCTGCGCAATGGACTCAAAAAAAGGAACGGGATACTATAAGGTTGGGGCTTGGTTTTTAGAGGCTGATCAACACTACACCGATCAGGGACTTCTAGATCCTAATGCAACTCGTGGAGTTTTTGTGACCAGTGTATACGGACGTCATGGTATTTCAGACAAAATAACATTGGTTGGCTATATACCTTTTACCCGAGTATATCAAAACGAGCAAGTCTTTACCTCTGGCAATCCGGGTCAACCTGGAGAAGCAGTAAACAGTCTGGGGGATATCGATCTTGCGGTAGAAATTCAAATTCTCAAACGACCGAAATGGGTACTGGCTACCTCCTTAACCCTAGGGATTCCGTCGGGAAATAATTCTGGTGGAAGTGATGGAAGTTATCAAACTGGAGATGGAGAATTCAATCAGATTTTGAAAGTCTTGGCTGGAACTTCGTTTAAGATTACAAAGCATTCTTTTTACGCCAAAGCATCTGTAGGTGTTAATAATAGGAGTAATGGTTTTTCCGATGAAATCCGTCTGAGTATTGAAACAGGCTCTCAGCTCTTTAAAAATAAATTCTTGCTTTTGGCACGCCTGAATACAATTCAATCTTTTTTCAACGGCTCTTTATCTGCCGAAAATAGTAACGGTAGTATTTTTGCAAATAATGTTGAAGTCACCAATTTGGGTGGAGAAATCAATTATTTTATAACGAAAAAGTGGAGTGCTTCCCTTGGGTATAGTGTTCCATTGAGTAGAAAAAACATCTACAAGGCGCCAGCAGTTAGTGGCGGGATTGCCTATAAGCTATAGTCCGTACTTTCGTTCAGGCGCAAAGGCGGTTAGGTCCATGGATGTTTTTTTACCCGAAATAATTTCAGAAACTAATTTTCCAGTTCCGGGGCCTAAACTCCAACCCATCATGGCATGACCTGTTGCCAGAACCAAATTAGAGCAAGAAGAATGTCTTCCAATAAACGGTAATCCGTCTGGAGACAGTGGTCGTAAACCACAATGCACCTGCTCTTGATCTTCTTTCGCAATCGCTATTCCTTGATAATACTGACTCGATGCTTGGGCGATGGCCTGAACTCGATTCATCCGAATACTAGTGTTAATTCCTGCAATCTCCATCGTTCCCGAAAAACGAGTGAATCCCTGCATGGGGGTTACCGCTACTTTTGATTCCATCAGTATAGCAGGCATTGTAATTCCAGTTGGTGCCTCCACATTGATGCGGTATCCTTTTCCTGCCTGAATAGAAAGGGCAATTTTTAAAGGCTTTAGGAGTTTTTCTGTCCAAGCGCCAGCAGCAAAAACAACTTCATCTGCCTCAAAATCTCCCTGATCGGTTAATACTTTTTTAATTCGATTATTGACAACTTCAAATCCGTTTACAGTAGTTTTCGTGTGAACAGAAACTCCATTTGTGAGAATATTGTCGCGTAACTGATGCATAAAAACCCCTGGAGTTGTATGTGCATCACAACGATAATGATACGCCCCAGCGATATTCATTGCAACCCCAGGCTGCAGTTGATTGACCTCATCCTGCCCAATCAAAGAAACATCCAATCCCAAGTCTTGGGCAGCTTGCATTACAGAAAATTCTTCCTTTTCTGCCTTTGCAGTTTTAAAAGCCATCAAAACCCCTCGATCTTCTAAATGGAAATCAAAATCCATGGATTGGTGCATTTCATGATACAAATCTTTACTCAATACATTGATGTCTTTTATTACAGATAACGAACGTTGAACATGGGCCTTAGAACAGGAACGCATGAATTTCCAACCCCAGGAAATTAAATCGGCATCCAATCGGGGTTTGATGTAAAAAGGACTGGAAGAATTGAACATCCACTTCAACCCTTTAGAAATCATTCCCGGAGCAGCGAGGGGAACGATATGACTTGGAGTTAAATACCCTGCATTGACGAAAGAGGCTCCTTCAGAAAGGGTTCCCTTATCCAATACAACCACTTCATGTCCTTCTGCTCTCAAATAAAATGCGGTAGATAGACCTACAATCCCTCCTCCAATTACGATTACTTTCTTTTTCATATCAAATCAAATAACTTGAAATCCTGCTGCATAGGGGTCTTCAGAATCAATAAGTAGGGTGTTGAAGCCTGTTATACGAGCGCTACCCTCGATGCTTGGTACAATTGCTGAAAAGGACCCAACCGTTGTTTTTTGTTCTACTGTTCCCTTAAAGATAGAACCAATAATGCTTTCGTGAATAAAATTCGCCCCAAGCTTTAGTTTGTCTTGGGCAAACCATTGAGCCATCCGAGCAGAAGTACCAGTTCCACAAGGAGAACGATCGATTGCTTTGTCTCCATAAAAAACAGCATTTCGAGCTGTGGATGTTTTATCAAGTGTTTTTCCTGCCCATAAAACATGACTGCATCCTTGAATATTCGAATCCTCTGGATGAACAAATTCTTGTAATTCGTTGATCAAAGTCCGTAAGGATTTGCTGTAATCAATTAATTTCCCAGCTGTATAATCTTCAATACCCCTAAAGTTTTCCTGAGGATCTACAATCGCATAAAAATTTCCTCCGTAGGCTACATCAACTTTTAACTTCCCCAATGCTGGGTGCTGTACTTCAAGGCCCGAAGCGTAGAGAAAGGAGGCGATGTTGGTAAATTTAACTGCAGTAACTTTATCGCCTTCTTGGGTATATGTAGCTGTTATTAATCCAGCTGGTGTTTCTACCCGTAGGACCCCCTTTTCTTTTGGTAAAACTAACTTCTGTTCAATTAAAATCGTGATGGTTCCGATAAGGCCATGACCACACATGGGCAAGCATCCGCTCGTTTCTATAAATAAAACAGCAACATCGTTCAAGGGATGCTGTGGAGGAAAAAAAAAACTTCCACTCATCATATCGTGACCTCTGGGCTCAAACATCAAGCCTTTACGAATCCAATCAAATTCTTTAAGAAAATGAAGTCGTTTTTCCATCATGGTATTCCCCTCAAGTTTTGGCGTCGGTGACGTTACAACGCGAACAGGATTACCAGCCGTATTGCCGTCAATACAACTGAATTTTGTAATGCTAATCATTCAATTCTTGCTTAATATAGGCGGCCACTTCTTCCTCCATTAGTGGAAGGGTTAGGGTTCCTTTTTGTAAAATAATGTTGTGAAATTCTCGGATATCAAATTGCTCTCCAAGAGCATCTTCAGCTTTTTGTCTGAGCTCAGAGATTTTCAATTCTCCAACCTTATAAGCCAAGGCTTGACCCGGCCAAGAAATGTACCGATCTACCTCGGTATTGATTTCATGAAAAGAAAGAGCGGTGTTTGCAGTCATAAATTCAACTGCTTGTTCCTTACTCCATCCAAAAGCGTGAATTCCTGTGTCAACAACCAAGCGACAAGCCCGCCACATGGAATAGGTAAGCTGACCAAAACACTCGTAAGCTGATGTATATATGCCCATTTCTCCTGCGAGCGCTTCTGTATACAGACCCCATCCTTCTCCATAGGCAGACAAATAGAGGGATCTTCTAAAACTCGGAATTTCGGTTGATAACTCAGAATTTAAGGCCATTTGTAAGTGATGTCCCGGAACTGCTTCGTGGGCGGTAAGTGCTGGAAGAACGTATAAGGGACGGCTGGGCAAGTTGTACGTATTGACCCAATAATACCCCGGATTTGTACTGTTGGGACGGGTAGGGATATACCGTCCTCCTGTATACTTTGGTGCAATTGCATCGGGAACAGCTGCAACTCCATAAGGGGTTCGGGGTAGGGTTTTAAAAAATTTAGGGAGTTGCTCATCCAAGCGTTTTGCAATATCACGAGCCCGCATCAAAAGTTCATCTCCCGATTGGGCATAAAATTGCTTATCCGATCTTAAGAACGCAAAAAAGTCTTCGAAACTTCCTTGAAAGTCAACTTCCTTAATAATCGACTCCATGGCATTTTTAATTTTAGCAACCTCGTTCAAACCCAATTGATGTACTTCTTCTGCAGTCATATCCAAAGTAGTATAATAGGCTATCCTGTCTTTGTAAAAGGCTGCTCCGTTTGGTGTTTGGCTAACCCCAATTGCTTTTCTAGTTTGAGGATAATATTCCGTTTCAAAAAAGGATTTAATTTTTTGAAAAGAAGGGATCACATCTTTTTGAATAGTGGTATGCGCAACACCAAGTATCGAATCTTTTTCTTTGGAAGAAAATTGATCCGGAAGATTTTTAAAGGGTGAAAAATAGAAATTATCCTCAACCGTTTCTGTAATGTGTTTGTCATAACTACTTTCATATCCCTCAAAAATAATTAAGGGTTGAGACACACCCGATTCAAGCCCCTTTTTTAATAAAATAAAGTTTTGATTTACAAACATTGGAATAGCCTGTAGCATTTTGAGGTAGGCAATACTTTGTTTTTTTGAAGTCAAAGGACGAACACGGTAGACCAAGCTGTTGTGAAAACCCGAATCGGATAATAAGGGATTCAGGTGGGTTTTAAATTCAAAATTAGCGCGGTGATCTTCTACTAAAAATGTTAAAAGTTTTAATGAAATTCGATCTTCAGAAGTAAGTTTAGCTTCCGTTATCCCAGCCATTTTTTCTAATAAGGTTCCATAAAAATCATAATCGGCTTGATAGCGCTCTTCGGTATGATCGCCTAAAGGAAAAATTTCTCTGTCATAAGAATCATACGCTTCGTATTGATCAATGCATTCTTGAAGTGCTAGTTGATCTTCAGCAATTGAAGAACAGCCCAGACTGAGGGCTAAACAAAGAACGATATAGGTTAGTCTTTTCATACGGTTGATTTTGTAAGTTGCTTATTCAAGCTGCGAAAAATCTGTAATGGATTTTCATCTTTCAAAGCCTCTGGAAGTAATTGTCGAGGGCAATCCTGAAAACATACGGGCCTAAGCCAACGTTCAATTGACGAGGTTCCAACAGATGTAAAACGACTGTCGGTAGAAGCAGGAAAAGGTCCGCCGTGATTCATTGAAGGTGTAACAGCAACTCCAGTAGGCACACCTTTGAAGAGTAATCGACCAGCTTTTTGTTGAACCGTGGCAAGCAGTTGTTTGTTGTCGTTTAGTTCTTCAGCTTCTCCTAAAATCGTTGCGGTTAATTGTCCGGGAAGAACTTCGGCAATTACGTGTAATTCTTCCGTTGTTGCGCAATGAATAACCAAGCTAAAAGGTCCGAAAACCTCTTCCAAAACATTTGTGTTTTTCAAAACCTCTTCAGCAGAAATAACCCCCAAAGCCGGACAATTTGCTTCTAGGCTTCCTTTGTGGATTGTTACCCCTTGGTTTTTGATGTTTTGCAGTTGATGTTCGTAATTTCTGCTAATATTGGGATGTACCATAGTGGTAGGTTCCCCCTTTAGAATCTCTGATACCAGTTGGTCGATAAAAGCAGTTGAAGCTTGCCCGCTGATGACTATTAATCCTGGATTGGTACAGAATTGCCCTGTACCCATTTGAATAGAATTGGCGAGATCAACCGCTAGTGATGTGTACGAGACTAAACGATTCGGTAAAATAAAAACAGGGTTTACACTGCCCATTTCAGCAAACATTGGAATGGGTTCTTTTCTTTTTTGGGCGATATCATAAAGTGCTTTTCCAGCCTTATAACTTCCAGTAAAGCCAACAGCTTTGACATTAGAATGCTCAACCAAACGTTGACCAACTCCAATTGATTCGCCATGCAAGTGTGCAAAAATTCCAGCAGGCAGACCACTTTTTTGTATGGCAATCTGTATGGCTTGAGCTACCAATTCGCTTGTACCTGCATGATAGGGATGTCCTTTTAGAATTACAGGGCATCCTGCAGCTAGAGCCGAAATGGTATCCCCTCCTGCGGTTGAAAAAGCTAAGGGAAAATTACTGGCTCCAAAAACAACAACGGGTCCAATCGGAAAGTGCATTTTACGTAAATCGGGGGCACCTTCGATGCCTAAATCCAAAACTGCTTTTACATAAGAGCCTTCATTTAATAAATCCGCAAAACTTTGAATCTGCCCTAATGTACGCATAAACTCTCCTTGAGCTCTCCCTTCTGGATAACCCGATTCCAATTGATATTGGGCAAGGATAGCAGCTTTATTGTGCTCCAGCTCTGTTTTAATTTGTAACAAAAAAGCTGCGCGTGTTGTCGAACTGGTTGCTGCATACTCTGCAAATACTTGCGCTGCAACCTCACAACTGTAGTCGATGTCTTCTAAGGTTGCATTGTCATACTGCTGCGGCAATTGCTTACTAGTCTCCGCACTATAGGTAAAGAAAGAAGCTTTGTTTTTGGATTGAACTTCTTTTCCGTTGATTACACTTTTTCCTTGAATCATAAGTATGTTTTATAGTTTCCTAAATCCGGTCGTGTAGCCAATGAGTCGTCGATTATTTTCTGAACTCGAATACGTTCTGCTCCTTTAAGCAGCAGGCGCGGCTTTCGAACGTGTCCCGTGCCTATCCCTGTTGCAACTTCACATTGCTTTATATTTTGCACCAATTGTGGTGAAATATCCAGTTCTAAAAGAGGTAAAAACCAGCGGTATATCCTTAGTGCTTCATCAATTTTTCCTGCTTTGGTATAGGCGAATATAGCAACGGTTTCTCTTGGAAACGCATCTACCAATCCGGCTACCCATCCATCGGCTCCCATAACCAAGCTCTCCATTGCCATGGTGTCTACTCCGCATAAGATCTGATACCGTGAACCAAAACGGTTGATCATTCGGGTAACATTAGAGATGTCACGAGTAGATTCTTTTACCGCCTGAATATTTTTATACTGTTGTAATTCATCAAACATGTCTAAAGTTACCTCAATCTTATAATCCACTGGGTTGTTGTAAATCATAATCGGAAGTTTGGTCGATTGAGCTATGGCTGCAAAATATTGAACCGTTTCTTCGTCTGTTGCTTTGTAACGCATTGGCGGGAGTAACATCAATCCATCAGCACCGTTAGCTTCGGCAGCTTGAGCTGCTGCAATAGCATCTGCAGTTGATTGTTCAGCTATATTCATAATTATTGGAATTCTGTCCGAAATAACGTCCTGAGCTTTTTTAAGCAGCAATACTTTTTCGGCAGCGGTTAATGTACTTGCTTCGCCTAAAGTTCCTCCTAAAACAATCCCGTGGACACCTGCTTCTATTTGTGCAACCAAATTCAATTCAAAAGCATCTAAATTCAATTGCTCCAACGCATCAAACTGGGTCGTTAATGCGGGCATTACACCCTGCCATTTAAAATTCATCATATCTTTTCTAGTATTGAGTATTAAAATCCTTAGCAATCATCTTCTGACCTAATCAAATCTTGAACACTACTCGATCAGCCGTTTAGTGATTTGATTAGTAATATTAAAATATTTTAAACTGGCAACAAATTATAATGCTGAAAGATTTTACTAAAATCAAAAATATCAAGGCAGCAGATGGACCAAATTTGGTTTTACTCATCTATTCTTATTAGCTTTATGCTTATAAACCCAAATAAAAATACAATCCGTTCAATTCAAAAGCACTTTAGGAATAATCGAAATAACCGGAGATGATGCAGGTGTTCAGACCATTAGTATTCAAGAAGAACAGCCGATAAAAAAGCAGCCCATTCCCAAGGTACTTGAGGCGAGTGTAAAATAACTTAAAGAATATATTGAGGGGAGCCTAACGACATTTACTTTTCTGATGAACCCAAAAGGGACTGAATTTCAAAAACAGGTTTGGAATATTCTCCTGACAATTCCATTCGGAAAAACACTTCCCTATTTAGAAGTAGCACAAATATATGGTAACATCAAAGCAGTTCGAGCTGTTGCAGCAGCTATAGGAAAAAACCCTATCTTGGTGGCTGTACTTTGTCATCGTGTTATTGGAAGTGACGGTAGTTTGGTAGGCTTTGCATCTGGACTAGACAAGAAAAAATGGCTCTTAGAAAAGGAAGGATTTCCTTTTCAAACAGAAATTCCTTTTTAACACGACAAACTAAATTTAAAACGACTAACCATTACATTCATGAAAAAAATATTGAAAGTTATATTCAGCACTCTAGTGCTCTTATTTGCTCTCCTCTATATAAGTCCTTACAGTTACGTCCTTCCGGGTGTCTATAAAATATACGGCACAGGTCATAAAACTGCTTTTCTGGAAGATTACGAGGTGTTCGACAACCGAACTGTTGAAGCTGCTGAACAACCACAAGAATGGCCTCTTCATAAAAACTATAATACGATTGAACCTACAGAACGCCTATTAAAAGCCCATAAAGAGTACAAAAGTGTTGCTTATTTGATCATTAAAAATGACAGTATTGTTTATGAAAAATATTACGACGGTTATTCGGACACCTCCAAAAGTAATTCGTTTTCGATGTCCAAGAGCATGGTCACCGGAATGTTGGGCAAGGCAATTGAAGAGGGGAAAATTAAAAGTATAGACCAAAAGGTTGGGGATTTTTTCGAAAATTTTAATGAAGGTTTTGCCGCCGAACTTACCGTTGGCGATTTGGCGAGTATGGCGTCGGGTCTCGATTGGACTGAAGAATATTACAACCCCTTAAATGTAACCACAGAGTCTTACTTTACTCATGATTTACAGCGTCTTTTGCGTAACAGAAAAATCATTGGAAAACCTGGGCAAGAATATCTTTACTTGAGTGGAAACACCCAACTTTTAGGAATGGTCATTAGCAAGGCCGTTGGCTCAAATCTTAGTACTTATTTTTCTGAGAGTTTTTGGAAACCCTTGGGGGCAAAAGAAGATGCGCTTTGGCAGATCGATAGTAAAGCCAATGGAATTGAAAAAGCATTTTGTTGTTTTGCATCAAATGCTAAAGACTTTGCGCGTTTTGGAAAACTCTATAAAGATCATGGAAAATGGAATGGAGAACAAATAATTGATTCCAGTTATGTTGCTTTGAGTACGCGTCCCCGATTTGAAAAGAGTCCAGAATATGGTTATGGATGGTGGTTATCTGAAATCGACGGGAAGCCCCTTTTTGCCATGCGAGGACACTTAGGACAATACGTAATTATAATTCCAGAAGACAACCTTATTGTTGTTCGTTTGGGACATCTTACCCAAAAAACAAATGGCGCTCCTTTTCCAAAAGTATTCCATTTATATGTAGAAGAAGCCTACAAAATGCTTGAGAATGCTGGACAAAATTGATTTAAAAAAAATTCTATTTTTAGACATTGAAACGGTTCCCGAAAAGGAGCATTTTGATGAGCTTTCGTCTTATCGAAAGGAGCTGTGGGCACAAAAATCGGCTTACCAAAGAGGTGCCGAGGAAAGTCCAGAAGCCTTTTATGGAAGGGCTGGGATTTGGGCTGAGTTTGGGAAAATTGTTTGTATTTCAGTTGGGTGCTTTGTTGCTCAAACAGAAGGGCGGAATTTTAGAATTAAAACTTTTTTTGGAGAAGAAAAACAACTGCTAATTGAATTCAAAGAATTACTTGATAAGCATTTTAATTTAAGAACTCATGTCCTGTGCGCGCATAACGGAAAAGAATTTGACTTCCCCTATATCGCTAGACGGATGATTATTCATAGTATAGATTTACCCAAAAGCCTCAATTTATTTGGGAAAAAACCCTGGGAGGTTCCGCATATCGATACCATGCATTTATGGCGTTTTGGAGATTTTAAACACTATACCTCTCTAAAATTATTAGCAGAAGTATTGGGTATTCCCTCTCCAAAAGATGATATTGATGGCAGTGAAGTTGCCCGCGTATATTATGTAGAAAAAAATATAGATCGCATTGTAACCTACTGTGAAAAAGATGTGGTTACTATAGCCCAGGTTGTTTTGCGTTTTAAAAATGAATCTTTGCTTGAATCTGAAGAAATTATATGGCTCCGATAAAAAAAAATACCATCATCGAAGTAGTTGATTTTTCGCTTTCTATTGATCATAAATCGATTTTAAAGAACATCAACTTTTCCATTGCACCCAACGAGATCGTAGCTATGGTGGGTGAATCGGGGAGCGGAAAATCGTTAACCGCTTTATCTCTGTTGGGACTATTACCCAAAAATAAAACCCAAATCGATTCTGGAACAATACTATTTGAAGAGACGCCTCTTTTAGATTTAACGGAAAAAGAATGGCAACAACTTCGGGGCAATGAAATCAGTATGGTGTTTCAGGAACCGCAATCATCCTTAAACCCAACCATGAAATGTGGTGTTCAAGTTGACGAAATCATACAGCAGCATTTTAAAAATCGTTTTTCAACTAAAGAACGAAAGGCCAAAGTTGTTGAAACTTTTGAGCGTGTCAAACTTCCCAATCCAGAACGAATTTACAGCGCATATCCACACGAAATTAGCGGAGGTCAAAAGCAGCGGGTTATGATTGCAATGGCGTTGATGAATGAACCCAAATTACTCATTGCCGATGAACCAACAACTGCGCTTGATGTGCAAGTTCAAAAAGAAATAATCGATCTTTTAAAAGAATTACAAAAGCAAACTCAAATGAGTGTGTTGTTTATTTCACATGACCTTTCTTTAGTTTCTCAACTTGCCGATAAGATTGTAGTCCTTTATCAAGGGAAGGTGGTTGAGACTGGAACACCTACTGAAATTTTCAAAACTCCAAAAGAACGCTACACCAGGGCATTAATACAGGCACGTCCAACTCCTAATAAGCGTCTAAAAAAATTGCCTACAATTGAAGATTACAGTGATGATTTGGTTGTAAGCGAATATGTAGATCCTCAAGACCGAAGCCTGCGTTTGGAAAAACTGTATACTCAAGAGCCCTTACTCTCGGTTCGGAAGCTTTATAAAACCTACACTTCTTCCAATGGGTTGTTTGGAAAGAAAGAACAGTTTACTGCGGTACGCGACTTGTCATTTGATCTCTATCCGGGAGAAACTCTCGGGTTGGTGGGTGCTTCTGGCTGTGGTAAATCGACTTTAGGCAGGGCATTGGTGTATTTAGACAAACCTACTTCTGGTGAAATTCACTACAAAGGACAGTCGCTAAAAGATTTAAATCCAGCTCAAATTAGAACGCTACGTACAGATGTTCAGTTTATTTTTCAAGACCCATATGCCGCATTACATCCTCAAAAAAAGATTGGGAATGCCATCTTGGAGCCGCTGGTAGCCCACAAAATTTTACCGCAATCGGAACAAAAAAAGCGTGTATTGTCGTTACTAGAACAGGTTGGTTTAGACCCTGCTTTCTTCGAGCGTTATCCGCACGAATTATCTGGAGGGCAAAGGCAGCGTGTTGTTATTGCCCGAGCCTTAGCCGTAGAACCCAAAGTGCTGATTTGTGACGAATCGGTTGCTGCCTTGGACATCTCGGTTCAAGCACAAGTATTGAATTTGCTGAATGAATTACAAGAAAAGTTAAAACTTTCTTATCTATTCATCTCCCATGATCTTTCGGTTGTCCAATACATTTCAGATAAAATAATGGTTATGCACGAAGGGAAATTGGTGGAATATAAAGAAGCCGATGAACTCTACCGAAACCCCGAAGAACTCCCAACCCGAAAACTGATTGAAGCAATTCCATCCGTAATTTTATAGTCTTTTGAGCAGCTAAGGCGCAGGATTTGGGATCTGCTTGTGAACTGCTTCGATCTCTTTTAAAAGTTCCTTAGAAAGCGTAAGGTCAATGCTGTCTATGTTTTCTCGAAGTTGTTCTACACTCGTTGCACCAACAATATTGGAGGTTAAAAAAGGTTGACTGTTTACAAAGGCAAGCGCCATTTGTGTCAAACTTACTCCGTGGTTTTGGGCTATTTGGTAATATTGCTCTGTCGCTTCGATGGACTGGTCGCTGTTGTAACGTGCCATGTTGGGAAACAAAGTCAAACGTGCTTTGTCTAAATTATGCCCTCCTCTATACTTTCCGGTTAGGCGACCAAAACCTAAAGGAGAATAGGCGAGTAAGCCTATATTTTCGCGCATGCAAATTTCTGAATTTCCAACTTCAAAAACTCGGGTAAGTAAAGAGTATGGATTTTGAATGGTAATCATTTTTGGCAAGCCCTTTTTTGAAGCTTCCAAGTAACGCATCATCCCCCAAGGCGTTTCGTTCGACAATCCTACCTGTCTTATTTTCCCTGCTTTCACAAGTTCATCTAAGGTTTCTAATATCGTTTCAAAATTTTCTTCCCAGGGATCTCTAGGATTGTGAGAATAGCCACGTTGTCCAAAAAAATTAGTC
>DLQQ01000071.1:1483-13540 GCA_002477625.1 Candidatus Arcticimaribacter sp. UBA7428 | reverse complement strand
TTCGTTCGGGCCAGTGCAATTGATATAAGTCAAGGTAATCGGTTTGTAAACGCTTCAAAGAGTTGTCTAAAGCCTCAATAATATTGGCTTTATTAAAGCATAAATTTTCACGGATATGCGCTGTATAGGATCCTGGTCCCGCAGCTTTGGATGCCAAAATTATTTTGGATCTATTCCCGGTTTTATTAAACCAGTTTCCCATAATACGTTCCGTCTCCCCCTGTGTTTTTGCATTTGCAGGAACGGGATACAACTCGGCAGTATCAAAAAAATTGACTCCCTTGTCTAGCGCTAAGTCCATTTGTTCGAAGCCTTCTGCTTCTGTATTTTGGTTCCCAAAAGTCATGGTACCCAAGCAGATCTTACTGACCTTAATGTCAGTTCCGGGTAATGTAGTGTATTTCATAAATTTAGTCTAGGTCTTGAAGTAGCTTTCCGATTTCGTCTAATTTTGGAGCTAAAATCACCTCTATACGTCTGTTTTTTGATCGATTATCCGCTGAAGAATTAGGAACAACAGGACTGTATTCTCCCTTTCCTGCAGCAGTAATATTTTCGGGCATCACCCCTTTATTTTGAAGTAAAAGACGCACAATGGCAGTGGCCCTTTTTACCGAAAGGTCCCAGTTTCCGGATAATTTCGAATCTCCGATATAGGGATCATCATCGGTGTGCCCCTCAATAAGAACTGAAATATCTTTGTTCTGTTCGAGTACCATAGCCAATTGTTTGATCGCTTGTTTTCCTTCGGATCCGACCGCCCAACTTCCGGATTTAAATAACAGTTTATTTTCCATAGAAACATACACCTTTCCGTTGCGTTGTTCTACCGTTAATCCTTTCCCGTCGAAACTTAAAAGGGCTTTACTCAAGGAACTTTTTAATTTAGAAAGAAGCGCTTCTTTATTCGCGATTACGCGCTCCAATTCGTTTACTCGAGCAATTTTGGAGGCAAGCTCGTTTTGAAGAGAATCGAGATCTGATCGTTCATCGGATAATTCAGATTCTTTTAATTGAATTTCGTCCAATAAACCTCTGTTTTGCTCAATGCTTTCTTGTAGTGCAGCATTACTATTCTGCTCCAAGGCTTTATAAGAATCTTCGAGTGTTTCATAACTCTTTTTTGACCGATCGAGTTCCATTTCAATCTGTTCGAATTGGGTCATCAGCTCGCCGTAATGGTATCGAAGCGAATCGTAACGAATCAAAAGTTCGCTGTTTTCTTTTTCCAGAACAGCATGATCCACTTTTAATTGAGCATAGTTTCCTTCAATCTCATTGAACATTTTGGAAGAAACGCAACTCACAAGGGAAACGGCTGTAAGGGTAAGGAGTATTATTTTTTTCATCTTGTAATCTTATTCTTTTTTAAAATCTAATTCAACCACCACCGGGCAATGATCCGAATGATGGGCTTCGGACAAAATATATGCTCGGGCTATTTTATTTTGAATTGGGCTACTAACCATGGCATAATCCAAACGCCAGCCTTTATTATTTGCACGCGAATTTGCACGGTAACTCCACCAGCTGTATTGGTGGGGCTCTTGATTCAATTCCCGAAACGAATCGAAAAATCCTTGACTGACTAAACGATCCATCCAAGCGCGCTCTTCGGGTAAAAACCCGGATACATTTTTGTTGCGAACTGGATCGTGGATATCAATTGCCTTGTGGCAAATGTTATAATCACCACAAACGATAAGGTTGGGTATTTCTTTTTTTAGTTTTTCGAGATAAGCGCTGAACTGATCCATGAATTGAAATTTATATTCCAATCGGTCGGTATTGGTTCCCGAAGGTAAGTACATACTGATAACAGAGCAGTCATCAAAGTCTGCACGTATTACCCGTCCTTCAAAATCCATTTGTTCAATTCCAGTGCCGTATTCTATATGATTTGGCTTTTGTTTACACAAAAGAGCTACACCGCTGTATCCTTTCTTTTGAGCAGAAAACCAATAGTGGTGGTACCCAGACTTTTCAATGGCTTCGATGTCCACTTGCTCTTTTTGCGCCTTAGTCTCTTGAAGGCATAGCACATCCGGTTGTGTGGCATCTAACCAGCCAATAAAATCTTTTTTAAAAGCAGCACGTATGCCGTTGACGTTATAAGAAATGATTTTCATCCTAGCTAAAGTAAGCATTCTCTAGCTTTTACAAAACGTGTTTCGGAAAAGTTATCCAATATTACAAACCATGGATAAGGATGCTTTTTACAAAAGAATTAAGTCAAAAACTAAACGCTTTTAAATATTCTGCAACCAGTTTTTAATATCCAGTTTTTCATTCAAAATTCCACCAACAGCGTCCAAGGCAATTCGTTCTTGCTTCATACTGTCGCGATCGCGAATGGTTACCGTTTGGTCTTCTAAAGTTTGATGATCGATGGTGATACAATAAGGAGTTCCCAGTGCATCTTGACGACGGTAGCGTCTTCCAACCGCATCTTTTTCGTCATAGGCAACTGCGTGATTCCACTTCAAATCATCCATCAGTTTTTGGGCTACTTCTGGCAGACCATCTTTCTTAACCAAAGGTAAAATCGCAACCTTTGTTGGGGCTAAAACCTCGGGTAATTTTAATACAGTCCTCGTGCTTCCATCCTCTAGCGTTTCATCTCGCAAAGCCCAAGAAAAAACAGCCAAGAACATACGGTCGAGACCGATCGAAGTTTCCACTACGTAAGGCACGTAGTTTTCGTTGCGTTCTGGGTCAAAATACTGTAGTTTTTTTCCTGAAAATTCTTCGTGGCTTTTCAAGTCAAAATCTGTTCTTGAATGTATTCCTTCCAGTTCTTTAAAGCCAAAAGGGAATTTGAATTCGATATCCGCAGCAGCATCGGCATAATGTGCGAGTTTTTCGTGGTCATGAAAACGGTAATTCTCTGCTCCCATCCCTAAAGAAAGGTGCCAGCTGAGGCGGGTTTGTTTCCATTGATCGTACCATTCTTTCTGCGTTCCTGGAGGGACAAAAAACTGCATTTCCATCTGTTCAAATTCCCGCATTCTGAAAATGAATTGTCGCGCTACAATTTCGTTTCTAAAAGCCTTTCCTGTTTGTGCAATTCCAAATGGGATTTTCATACGTCCCGTTTTTTGGACGTTCAAAAAGTTTACAAAAATTCCTTGAGCCGTTTCAGGACGTAAATATAAATCCATTGCAGATTCTGCCGAAGCACCCAATTTGGTTCCAAACATAAGGTTGAATTGCTTGACTTCAGTCCAATTTCTTGAACCCGATTCTGGACAGGCAATTTCTAACTCTTCAATTAAATTCTTAACGTCCTCTAAATCTTCTTTCTCCAAAGATTGTCCCAAACGCTTTAGGATGGTGTTTATTTTTTCTTGATACCCAACAACCCGTGGGTTCGTGGTTTTGAATTCTTCAGGATTAAAAGCCTCCCCAAAACGCTTAGCTGCTTTGGCAATTTCTTTATCCATTTTATTTTCAATTTTGGCACAGTAATCTTCTACCAAAACATCCGCACGATATCTTTTTTTAGAGTCTTTATTATCAATCAAAGGATCGTTAAACGCGTCCACGTGACCAGAAGCCTTCCAAGTTGTGGGATGCATCAGAATAGAAGCATCGATTCCAACGATATTATGATGCAGTTGCACCATCGATTTCCACCAGTAATCGCGAATATTTTTTTTAAGGGCTACTCCGTTTTGAGCATAGTCGTATACAGCACTAAGGCCATCGTATATTTCACTAGAAGGGAAGATAAATCCATATTCCTTTGCGTGTGAAATGATCTTTTTGAAATCTGTCATGGGGCAAAAATAATCCTTTTTCGTATTTTACGAAGACCAAATCTTATTTTACATGAAAAACTTCGCAAAAGAATTTGCTAGCGATCTTGTAAACTTATTTTTTCCGCTTCAATGTTTGGGTTGCAATACCCCTTTAACTCCTCATGAAAAAGACATTTGTGTACATTGTCAACTGCAACTTCCCTTTACCTATTTTCATTTAGACGGGAATAATCCAATGGTTCAAAAACTAAACACACTATTGAAAATTGAAGCCGCTACGGCTCTTTGCTATTTTGAGAAAAACAGTATTTTAGAGCGTATGCTTTATCAATTGAAATACAGCGGTCAGCAACAACTGGGAGCTTATTTTGGATCTTTAATGGGGGAACTCTTAAAGCACATAAAAGACTTTCAAAATGTTCAAGCTGTAATTCCTGTTCCGTAACACTCCAGACGTAGGCGAGAAAGAGGGTATAATCAAGCAACACTTTTCGGGAGCGTTATTGCCCAACATCTGGGAGTACCCATTGTAGAAGGGTTACTTTTACGCACGAGGAACACCAAGCAATTGGCAAAAACAAAAGATGATCGGAATGCTGTTTTGAAAAATGCGTTTGAATTAAACCTTAAAAAAAACAATCCCAAGCACTGGCTTTTGGTAGATGATGTAATCACAACGGGAGCTACACTAGATGCCTGTGGTAGGTTGCTCTTGAAAAACCCTGAAAATCAATTGAGCATTGCTACGATCGGCTATAGGATTTAAGGGATTTATCCGTTAATTTGCACTTAAAATAAGATTCATGCGGAGACATTTCGTTTACATCCTTGGTATTCTTCTGATTCTATCAGTTTCTCATTGCGCTAAAAGAGGAACACCAACAGGAGGGGCAAAAGACAGCATCCCCCCCGTATTGATCAAAGCTACACCTCCCCTAAACACCACTTTATTTGATGAAGAAAAAATTACCCTAGTTTTTGACGAATACATCAAACTTAAAGACATCGCAACCCAACTGATCACATCTCCCCCATTAGAACCGAGTCAGTATAAAATATCCCCAGAAACAACGGTAAGTAAAAAGATTGAGATCCGACTCCTAGACTCCCTAAAACCGAATGTGACCTACACCTTCAATTTTGGATCTGCAATTGAAGATTTTAATGAAAATAATCCGCTAACCTTTTTCAGTTATACGTTTTCTACTGGGGCAATTATCGACTCGCTTTATCTAGAAGGCATTGTAAAAGATGCTTTTGAAAAAGAAACAGAACCCTTTGTCTCGGTTCATTTATATCCCATTGATTCGACTTTTACCGATTCCACTATCTACAAAAGAAAACCTTTTTATATAGCAAATACATTAGACAGTGTGTATTTCAAACTACAAAACATCAGCGAAGGAGCTTATGAAATGATTGCCATTCAAGATGTTGGAAAAAATTATCTTTTTGATCAGAACATTGATAAAATTGGCTTTTTTGATGAAGCTGTTCAACTCCCAAGAGACTCGCTCAAATTCCCCGTTTTGTTTAAAGAAATACCCAATTTTGATTGGGTAAGACCGCAGTACATAAACGACCATCATATTGTTTTTGGATACTATGGAGATCCTACTGGAAAAGATATTGAACTCATAAGCGAGGTGCCTGAAGATTTCAAATACCTCATCACCAAACATACGGAACAGGACAGTTTGGATTTTTGGTTTGCAGGAATCAAAGAAATCGATTCTTTAGTGTTCAATTTGAATGGAAAAGATTCTATTGAGCAAAAAATTGTGAAGCCCGTCCGACCAAAATTAGATTCCTTAGAGTTTAGTTTTTCACATCGTGGGAGTATTGACTTTCTTGACACTTTGGCACTAAAGGCTAGCCTACCTCTGGTAGCCGTTGACAATGATTTTATTGAAATACGAGATGTCGATTCACTAGTTGTACCCTTTACTTCTAAGATCAATTCAAACCAAAATAAAATTATTTTTGACTTTGAAAAAACGCCTAATGATCGCTATACGATTCAGCTTTTACCCAATGCTGCAACTGATTTTTGGGGGAGTACCAACGATACTTTAAATATAACTCTAGGTACCAAAAAAGTAGAAGATTATGGGATCATCATCCTCACGGTGGAACCGGAAGTAACCTATAATTACTTTCTCCAACTTTTAGATGCAAGAGGAGATGTCGTTCGAAAAGCATTGAAAAGTGAAAACAATCGCTATACTTTTGATTATCTACTCCCAGGGACTTATGGTGTTCGCCTCATAAAAGATCGCAACAACAATCAACAGTGGGATACCGGAAATTACTTGAAAAAAATTCAACCCGAAGAAGTAATTTATATGGACGGTGAAATTGATTTACGTGCCAATTGGGACCAAAACGAAACTTTTACTGTAGCAGAAACGAATCGCGATCGTTAAGAAAGTTCAATTGCGTTCTTATCGCTTCTTGATCTTTTTTATTTAAAGTTACTTGAACCAAAGCCGATTTACTCTCCGCAGCTCCCAAACAAGCCCCTAAAGGGTTATAGGCTGCACTATGACCGGGATATGCATTGTCATTAGCATCCGATCCGATTCGGTTTACACCTAGGGTAAAGCTCATATTCTCGATTGCACGTGCTTGCAACAGCGTATCCCATGCATGGATTCTTGGAGCCGGCCAATTGGCCACAAAAACCAACAAATCATACGCTGAAGTATTTCTTGACCAAACGGGAAAACGGAGATCGTAGCATATTCTAAGGCATACCTTCCATCCTTTAAAGTCTATAATCCCATCTGTTGCACCAGCTTGATAGGCAACATGTTCTCCTGCCGGTGTATACCGATGCCTTTTATCGTAATGATGGATGCTGCCATCTGCATTGATCCATACGAAACGATTGTAAAACTGTCCTTCTTCTTCGATTGCAATACTGCCTGCTATTGCCATTTGAAGTTTTTCGGACCACTGTTTCATCCACTGAATGGTGATGCCCGACATGGGCTCGGCAACTCGTTCAGGGTGCATGCTAAAACCTGTAGAAAACATTTCGGGGAGAAAAACCACATCGGTATTGGAAGCGAGTTGTTCGAAATAGGTTTCGATCTGATTTCTATTGGCTTGGGGCTGTTCCCAAACCAAATCAGTTTGAATCAAGGCAACATTCAATTCTGTTTTCATGTGAACAATTTTAAATAAAAATACATAAAATTAAAACGCTTTTTAAGATCTATTAATCTGAACTGATTCTTTTTCTCCTATCTTTAAACCTACAGAATAAACTCATTACACCATGGAAAAAAAATATATTGTTGCATTTGATCAAGGAACTACCAGTACACGCGCCATAATTTTTGATAAAAAAGGAACTATTGTAGCCATATCTCAAAAAGAACTTCAGCAATATTATCCGCAATCGGGTTGGGTAGAACACGATGCGACTGCTATTTTCAATGATCAACTCGAAGCCTTTGATAAGGTAATGTCAGAAACCGGAATTGATCCTTCGGAAATTGCTTCTATCGGAATAACCAATCAGCGTGAAACAACCGTAGTATGGGATAAAAATACTGGTGAACCGATACATAAAGCCATTGTGTGGCTCGACAAAAGAACCACTCCTATCTGCGATCAACTCAAAGCAGACGGTTTGGAAACTTATGTAAAAGAAAATACCGGTCTGGTGATCGACTCCTATTTTTCGGGAACCAAACTCAAATGGATTTTAGATGAAGTTCCCGGGGCACGCCAACGCGCAGAGGCAGGAGAATTGCTTTTTGGAACCATTGATTCTTGGTTGATTTTTAAATTAACCCAAGGGAAAAGTCATGTGACAGACCATACCAACGCTTCGCGAACGATGATCTACAACATCAAAACATTGTCTTGGGATGAGCAAATATTGCAAGCAATGGGAATTCCATCATCCATGTTACCACATGTACAAGAATCTTCTTCCGATTTTGGTGCCTTGGATTACAAGGGGATTCAGATTCCAATCTATGGAGTAGCAGGAGATCAACAAGCAGCCTTATTTGGACAAGGTGGTCATCAGCCTGGAATGGCAAAAAACACCTACGGCACGGGTTGTTTTCTTTTACTCAATACAGGAAAGGAACACTTGGTTTCTAAAAACGGTTTGCTGACAACCTTGGCTTGTAGTATCGAAAACGAAAAGCACAATTACGCACTTGAAGGCAGCATATTTATTGGAGGAGCGTCGATTCAATGGCTGCGAGATCAACTGAATTTAATTGACTATGCTGCCGAAACCGAAGCCATTTGCGCTTCTATTCCACCTCTAGAAGATTTATACGTAGTGCCTGCATTTGCAGGTTTGGGTGCCCCCTATTGGGATGCAAAAGCTAAAGGGTCGATTCATGGAATAACCCTAGATATTGGCAAAAAAGAACTTACAAAAGCCACCGTTGAGGCGATGGCATATCAGACTAAAGATGTGATCGATGCCATGCTCGAAGATAGTGGTTCGTCAATTGTGTCTCTTAAAGTTGACGGAGGAGCTTCCGCAAATAATTATCTGATGCAGTTTCAATCCGACATTTTGAATGTAGAAGTTGACCGTCCCAAAATGCTAGAAGTTACCGCACTGGGTGCAGCCTTTTTAGCCGGAATCAAAGCCGGGGTTTGGACCCTCGACTCAATTAAAGAAGTACGAGAACGAGAAACCCTTTTTAGTCCGACTATGGAGCAAAAGGTAAGGGACAAAAAATACAATGGATGGCTAAATGCTGTGGAACGGACGAAGTCAAACTAATTCAACTGTATTGAATTAAAATTTAAGGTCATGAAAGCATATTACTATTTACTTTTAACCCTTGCCCTTCCTTTTTGTGTACAAGGGCAGGACTTCTATTACCCTGAAAAAAACAGCAGCTGGGAAATGCTAACTCCAGAAACATTTGACATCAATCCAAAACACTTAGAAGATGCTGTTTCTTTTGCTGAGGATAATGAATACAGCGGTGGTCGTGATTTACGTGTTGCAATAGTTAAAGGATTTGCACGAGAGCCATACCATCAAATTTTAGGTCCTACCAAAAAACACGGTGGCCCTTCCGGTATGATTCTTAAAAACGGTTATGTAATTGCCCAGTGGGGCGACACCAAGCGGGTAGACATGACTTTTAGCGTTACCAAAAGTTATTTATCAACCCTAGCGGGTTTGGCAGTTGATCGGGGCTTAATTGCTTCTACCAACGATTATTTAACCGACTATATTTGGGATGCCACATTCGACGGGGAGCACAATCAAAAAATTCGATGGGATCATCTTTTGACGCAATCTTCCGATTGGTCAGGGAGTATTTGGGGGCTTCACGATTGGGCCGATCGTCCGCCTAAAGAAGGGGCAATTGACGACTGGAAAAAGAGAACGCTCAATGAACCTGGAACTTATTTTAAATACAATGATGTGCGTGTAAACGTACTTTCTTATTCGCTGTTGAATGTCTGGAGAAAACCTTTGCCTCAGGTTTTAAAAACAGAAATCATGGATCCGATCGGAGCCTCGACTACTTGGCGCTGGTTTGGTTACAGAAACTCTTGGACGCCGATCGATGGTGTTCGGGTAGAATCCGTTTCTGGTGGTGGGCATTCAGGAGGTGGTTTATTCATCAGCACCGAAGACCATGCGCGTTTTGGATTACTCTTTTTATCGAAAGGCTCATGGAATGGAAAGCAGCTACTCAGCGAAAAATGGATCGAACAAGCGACTACTGCTTCTGCTGCAAATCCAAATTATGGTTATCTCTGGTGGCTGAATAAGAAAGGTCCTCGTTACTGGGAAGGTGCTGCCGAAAACATCTATTATGCCGCTGGCTTTGGCGGGAATTTCATCATTGTTATCCCTGATCAAAAGGTGGTGGTTGTTACGCGCTGGCTCGAACCTGCCCAAGTGGCTACTTTTGTGGAAAAAGTGCTGAAGGCTATTGAATAATTTTGGAAGAACATGAGGTCATAAAAAATTGACTTATACTTAAAATAGTATCATCAATAAAAACAAAACCCCCAACTTAGAAGAAGGGAGTTTGAATTTTATAATACTTTAAAGCTATTTATCCCTTAGCTGTAGCGAAAAGATATTCTCTGTTCATACGCGCAATATTTTCTAAGGAAATTCCCTTCGGACATTCTACTTCACAGGCTCCAGTATTGGTACAGTTCCCAAATCCTTCATCATCCATTTGTTTCACCATATTCAAAACACGGTCAGTCGCTTCAATTTTTCCTTGAGGAAGTAAGGCGTACTGTGAAACTTTAGCGGAGACAAACAGCATAGCAGATGCGTTTTTACAACTGGCTACACAAGCACCACATCCAATACAGGTTGCAGCATCGAAGGCTTTATCAGCATCGTGTTTGTCGATTGGAATGTTGTTTGCGTCTTGGGTGTTTCCGGAAGTATTTACACTTACAAAACCACCCGCATGCTGAATACGATCGAAGGCCGAACGATCAACTGCAAGATCTTTTACAACTGGAAATGCATTGGCTCTAAAAGGCTCAATGGTTATGGTTTCTCCATCTTTGAACTTGCGCATATGCAACTGGCAAGTTGTTACTAAACGATCCGGTCCATGTGCTTCTCCGTTGATGTACATCGAACACATGCCACAAATACCTTCGCGACAATCGTGATCAAAAGCAACTGGGTCAATTCCTTTGTTGATGAGTTGTTCGTTTAAAACATCCATCATTTCTAAAAAGGACATATCGGGAGATACATTTTCAATTGGATAGGTTACCATTTCTCCTTTTGATGTTGTGTTGGCTTGTCTCCAAATTTTTAAGGTCAAATTCATATTATAGTTTATTAGCCAAAAGGCAATAGGCAATAGATTTACTCTTTACTTATTGATCTTATAAAGGCGTTTAACATTTTATTTATAAGAACGTGTTTTTACTTCAATTTCTTCGTAGTTCAAATCTTCTTTATGCAATACTGCATCCGCTGGTTCTCCTTTGTATTCCCAAGCAGAAACGAATGTAAAGTTTTCGTCATCACGCATTGCCTCTCCTTCTGGAGTTTGCGATTCCTCGCGGAAATGTCCTCCACAAGATTCGGTGCGTTCTAAAGCATCTTTTGCAAACAGTTCTCCCAGTTCAAGGAAATCAGCAACACGACCAGCTTTAGCCAACTGCTCGTTGAATTCAGTATCCGTTCCCGGTACATTTACATTTTTGTAAAAGTCTTCTCTCAATGCTTTGATTTCTGCCATGGCTTCTTTCAAACCTTCTGCATTACGAGACATACCACATTTATCCCACATGATTTTACCTAATTTCTTGTGGTAATAATCAACGGAGTGTTCTCCTTTATTATTCAAGAATAAACTGATCTTATCCAATACTGCTTTTTCAGCTGCATCAAATTCAGGAGAATCAGTTGCAATTGCTCCCGTACGAATATCATCAGCCAAATAATCTCCAATGGTATAGGGCAACACAAAGTATCCATCTGCCAAACCTTGCATCAAAGCCGAAGCTCCCAAGCGGTTGGCACCGTGATCAGAAAAATTTGCTTCTCCAATTGCATAGCAACCGGGAATAGAAGTCATTAAGTTATAATCGACCCATACGCCACCCATAGTGTAGTGAACCGCAGGATAAATCATCATAGGGGTTTCGTAAGGATTTTGATCTACGATTTTTTCGTACATCTGAAACAAGTTTCCGTATTTAGAACGGACAACGTCTTGTCCTAATTTTTTTACAAGTGCTGCATCATTTTCATTCAGCCCTTTGACGTGTGCTTGTTCTTTTCCGTAACGTGTGATTGCCGCTGCAAAGTCTAAATATACCGCTTCACCTGTAGCATTTACTCCATAACCCGCATCGCAACGTTCCTTCGCAGCCCGAGAAGCTACATCCCTAGGAACCAAATTCCCAAAGGCAGGATAACGACGTTCTAAATAATAATCGCGATCCTCCTCTTTAAGTTGTGTTGGACTTAACTTACCCTCCCGTATGGCTTGTACTTCATCCAAGTTTTTCGGTACCCAAATACGTCCGTCGTTTCGCAAAGATTCAGACATCAAGGTCAGTTTTGACTGATGGTCTCCTGAAACCGGAATACAGGTTGGGTGAATTTGTGTAAAACATGGGTTCGCAAAATGAGCTCCTTTTTGGTGGATTTTCCACCCAGCAGAAACATTGCTTCCCATTGCGTTTGTAGAAAGGAAGAATACATTTCCGTATCCACCAGATGCAACTACTACTGCATGAGCTCCATGACGTTCAACCGCACCAGTAACTAAGTTACGGGCAATAATCCCACGTGCTTTCC
>DLQQ01000071.1:0-1334 GCA_002477625.1 Candidatus Arcticimaribacter sp. UBA7428 | reverse complement strand
CCATAGTCACGAGCAAAAGGAACCCCTTGAGCTACACATTGATCAATGATGTTGGTAGAAACCTCAGCCAGACGATGAACATTCGACTCTCTTGAGCGATAATCTCCTCCTTTTACAGTATCGTAGAATAGGCGATAGGTAGAATCCCCATCTCCTTGATAATTCTTTGCTGCATTGATTCCTCCTTGAGCGGCAATTGAGTGTGCACGTCGTGGAGAATCTTGAAAGCAAAATGCTTTTACATTGTAGCCCAATTCAGCTAAAGTAGCAGAGGCCGAAGCTCCAGCTAATCCTGTTCCTACAACAATAATGTCGATGAGACGTTTGTTGGCAGGGCTTACTAAATTGATGTGGCTTTTATGATTGGTCCATTTATCTGATAAAGGCCCCTTAGGTATTTTAGAATCTAAACTTGCCATATTTTTATGCGTTTAAATGGTGAAAGATTGCAATAAAAATGAATCCAACTGGAATCACAATTGAAAACGCAATCGTAAATGATTTGAGCCCTCGAGTGTATTTATTATTCAAACCAACGGATTGAAAAGAAGAACTAAACCCGTGGAGTAAGTGCAGCATCAAGAATCCAAAAGAAACCACATATGCTACAACACGAATTGGGTTTACAAATTTATGAACCATTTCTTCAAAATAACGATTCGGATCAGAAGGAAGACTTTCGATGTATTTATAATTCATTTCAGGAAACCAGAAGTCGATGAAATGCAGAACTAGAAAAGAAAGAATTACAGCGCCGGACCAGATCATGTTTCTGGACATCCAGGATGAATTTGCCGATCCTTTGTTCTGTGCATAATTTTGCGCTCGTGCACTTCTATTTTTAAGCTCTAAAACAAATCCCATAAAGAAGTGAAAAATTACCCCAAAAATTAGAATTGGCTGCAAAACAAACTGCACTAAAGGATTGTTCCCCATGAAGTGAGAAATCTCATTAAAAACATCTTCACTAAACACAGACGTTAGGTTTATGGTGAAATGTTGCAATAAAAACACAACCAGGAATAAACCTGAAAGTGCCATGGCATATTTCCGTGCTAAAGATGACTTGATTACTCCGCTCATTAATTATTAATTTAGTTTTACAAAATTAGGCTAAAAGGATTTTGAAATAAAATATATATCCCCTTTTTTTAACCTCTCAGCCATCCCTCTCAAAGGAAGGAGAAAATGTTTTACTTTTTTAAGTAAAAATTGACTTTAACAGTCTAAACCTTAGACAAAAGTTAGAAGGAAAAACCGATACTAACTCCAAAAACTTGTCGTGTTTGAATTTTTGCAAGCGCATTATCGTCGTATACCAGTTGTATTTCAAA
>DLQQ01000026.1:7715-9224 GCA_002477625.1 Candidatus Arcticimaribacter sp. UBA7428 | reverse complement strand
GGCTCCAGCAGCTACATTCTTTAGACCTTCCTTTACAATTGCTTGTGCTAGAATTGTTGCCGTTGTTGTACCATCTCCGGCTAAATCGTTTGTCTTTGAAGCAACTTCTTTTACCATCTGAGCGCCCATATTTTCTAGGGGATCTTCAAGTTCAATTTCTTTTGCTACACTAACTCCATCTTTGGTTACTTGGGGTGCTCCAAAAGCTTTGCCAATAATTACGTTACGTCCTTTTGGGCCTAAAGTAACTTTAACTGCGTTTGCAAGAGCATCTACTCCTCTTTTGATACCATCTCTAGCATCAATATCAAATACTATTTTTTTAGCCATTTTAATTTTATTTTTTGGTTAAACAATTGCAAGAATGTCGTTCTCTTTCATGATCAAAAAATCTTTTCCGTCATGTTGAAGTTCTGTTCCGGCATACTTTCCATAAAGTACGGTGTCACCTACCGATAGGGTAACGGGGTTCTCTTTGGTTCCAGGACCTACAGCAACAACAATTCCTTTTTGAGGTTTTTCTTTTGCAGTGTCGGGAATGTAAAGACCCGAAGAAGTTTGGGTTTCTGCAGCAGCAGGCTCAATAAGAACGCGATCTGCTAAAGGTTTAATGTTGATTGTACTCATAATGTCTGATTTATATTAGAATTTTCATAAAGCTATTTTCATAAATTATGCCAGTCTATTCCTTGTCAGTTAAGACAAAAAAAAATGCCAGCTTGTCAGGAAGCTGGCATTAATATGTCTAGATAAATAGTGTTTTTATTCTATAGCAGCTGGTTCTTCGGAATCTGCTGGTACTTCAGGAGCCACTTCTTGAATTACCTCAGGAATAGTTTCTGTTGAAATTTGTTCGAGTGTATTACCATCTAATAATTTTGACTCTGCATCAACATTATTTTGACCTGAATTTAAACTGAAATTTGAAAGTAAAATAAGCACCAATAAAAGTGTAGCTAAAACCCAAGTACTTCGATCTAAAAAATCAGTTGTTTTTTGAACTCCTCCCATTTGTTGAGCTCCACCTCCGAAAGACGAAGAAAGTCCTCCTCCTTTTGGATTTTGAACCATTACTACAAGTATAAGAAGGAAACACACTACTAGGATAAGTGCGATAAAAATTGAAAATGTACTCATTGGATTATTTTATTTTTGTTGTAAATCTTTAATAGCTTTGATTTGGTCTGCAAAGAAACTATTTTTTTCCGGATATTTCAAACTTAATATCTTGTAAGAGAGCAAAGCTTTCTTGAACTTACCTTGCTTAACATAAACTTTAGCCAAAGTTTCTGTCATCAACTCTTCTTTGTCGAATTTAATTTCTTTCGATAAATTTTGTTTTGCTGTATTTGCAGATACGGGCGGTATCTTGGGATTGTTTTTCAAAAAGGCATCAATGATATCAATTTTATCTTCAAAAGAATTCTGCGGTTCCGAATCTTCAAGCACTTCGGGACTATTGTTTTTAGTCCATTCAATCCATTCCAAGAAACTTAAATTCACAGGCAA
>DLQQ01000026.1:3859-7626 GCA_002477625.1 Candidatus Arcticimaribacter sp. UBA7428 | reverse complement strand
GGCGCTATTGCTGTTGAATTTTCAACCTCCAGCTCAGAATAAAGCCATTCGTACAATGTATTACGATCTGGACTAATAACAGCCGTTTTTTTAAGAATCAGATCGAAGTTAAATTTCTCTTGTTCTTTTAAAGACTTTAGATAAAGCGCATAGACAGCTTGAAAATAGGGGTAACGATAGGTTATTTTTTCTAAAGCGAGACGTTGTTCCTCGTTGAGTGCATCGTAGTTTTTTGATAAAGAAGTAAATTCGGTTACGGTCATCATACTACCATTTTGCTAGTGAAGCGTTAAAAATATCTTGGGTAATGCGCTCAAAGATCTCTGCGTGTGCTGTATCCTTGATGTCGTATAGTTGTTGTTCTGCAGGAAAGTCATAATAGAAAGAAAAACGTGTTTCGTAATTATCATCTTCTTTTTTAACGTTAAAATAGCGAACATTGACTGAGATGGTTAAACGATTTTGAGCTGCTGTATTCTCAGCAGTTGCGGACATGGGCGTTATTCCGTATTCAACAATCTCTCCTTCAAAGACAAGATCGCCATTTGTATTGGTTAGGTTGAGGTTCGTTTGATTGATTAAAATATCCTGGAGGGCAAGTGTAAAGTCTCGATCCAAGCCCGGTTCAATAGTAGATCCAGGTCTGTTTCCAGCGACATTTTCAAAATAATTTACTTGAAAAGTTTCTGTCCCAGCTGGGATAGATGCTCCTGTAAAAGAGTAGATTCCACATGAATGTATAGCGAAGCCAAAGAGAAGGGCTCCCAAAATTTGGATGTAATTTTTAATCTTCTGAGCCTTCATTTAAATCGTATTGTTTAATTTTTCGGTATAGTGTTCGTTCCGAAATTCCGAGTTCTTCTGCTGCTAATTTACGTTTTCCTTGGCTTCGCTCCAAAGCTCTTTTGATCATTTCAATTTCTTTTTGAAGAAGCGACAAAGGTTCTTCTTCTGTAATTGTTTCGGCATAATCATAGGAATCTTCAGACTCTATTACGCGCTCCTGAAATTGATTTTCAAGTTGCAATGCTTTTAGAGGCTGCGGATTTTCCTCTACGGATTCCTTCCCGTAAATTTTATTGATTAATCCCTGATTTTTTTCTTGAACATCCTCTGATGTCTCTTGCTTCATCAACTCTAAAGTAAGCTTTTTGAGATCGTTTAAGTCGTTCTTCATATCAAAAAGAACTTTGTACAGTATTTCTCGTTCCGATGCAAAGTCACCGGATTCCTTTTCTCCTGATCTAACAACAGGTAATTGAGCGCCCATATCGGGCAAATAAGCCCTGAGAATTTGAGAATTCAACTCGCGCTCTTTTTCTAAAACTGAAATTTGTTCTGCTACATTTCTGAGTTGTCGGATGTTTCCATTCCAATTGTATTGCGAAAGAGTCATTTGTGCATCCTCATTCAGTCGAACGGTTGGCATGTGGTATTTTTGAGCAAAATCTGATGCAAATTTTCGAAACAATAATGGAATGTCTTCTTTGCGATCTCGCAATGGAGGTAGATTGATTTCAACGGTGCTGAGACGGTAGTACAAATCTTCTCGGAATTTTCCTTTTTGTATGGCATCACGCATTTTTACATTAGTTGCAGCCACAATGCGAACGTTTGTTTTTTGGGTTTTGGAAGATCCTACTTTTAAGAATTCTCCTGTTTCTAATACACGCAAGAGTCGCACTTGAGTAGCTAGGGGTAATTCGCCTACTTCATCTAAGAAAACCGTACCCCCATCGGCTACTTCAAAATAACCACTTCGGGTGTTAGTAGCGCCAGTGAAAGCTCCTTTTTCATGTCCAAAAAGCTCACTGTCGATAGTACCCTCTGGGATTGCTCCGCAGTTTACTGCAATGTATTTGGCGTGTTTTCTGTGTGAATACTGATGAATTATTTTCGGGATGTTCTCTTTACCAACCCCACTTTCACCGGTAACTAAAACAGAAATATCGGTTGTTGCTACGCGTACTGCTTTTTCTAGCGCTCGGTTGAGTAGTGGGTTCATCCCAATGATACCAAAGCGCTGTTTTATGGCTTGAATTGATTCCATCGATTATATAGTTTCGGAAATTCCAACAGGAATTCCTATTAAAGTTGCAGAGGTACAGTCGTTGATTTTTACATCAACAAAATCCCCTACCACATAGTTTTCTTTTGGAAACACCACAACGGTGTTTTGTGAAGTTCGTCCACTCCATTGCAGGGCAGACTTTTTCGATTCGCGTTCGATCAAAACGCAAACGGTTTGATCTTTATATTCCGCTGTTCTAAAGCGACTGTGAACGCGTTGTTTTTCTATAATTTCCTGAAGCCTACGCAGTTTTACTTCTTCGGAAATATCATCCTCAAATTTTCGTTCGGCCATTGTCCCTGGGCGTTCTGAATACGAAAACATAAAGCCAAAATGATATTGTACATAGTCCATCAAACTGAGAGTATCTTGATGATCTTCTTCTGTTTCTGTAGGGAATCCAGCAATTAAGTCTTGAGAAATGGAACAATTTGGAATAATCTTCCGAATGTTATCAATCAAGTCAAAATATTCTTGTCGCGTATGCAGGCGATTCATTTTCTTTAAAATACGGTCACTACCCGATTGGACAGGAAGGTGTATGTGTTTGCAGATATTATCGTAGGCTGCCATGGCATGAATTACATTAAGTGTAAGGTCTTGCGGGTTTGAGGTCGAAAAACGAATTCTCATTTTAGGATGCGCTTGAGCAACAAGTGATAGTAGTTGGGCAAAATTCAAAGCGGTTTTTTGTTGAAGTTCAGTTGCTTTATCAAAATCTTTTTTAAGCCCACCACCATACCAAAGGTAACTGTCGACATTTTGACCTAAAAGTGTAACTTCTTTAAACCCTTTATTGGCCAAGTCTTGAACTTCATCTAAAATACTTTTCGGATCTCTACTTCGTTCCCTCCCTCTGGTAAATGGAACCACACAGAAGGTACACATATTATCGCATCCACGAGTGATAGACACATAGGCACTTACGCCATTCGATTGTAAGCGAACAGGAGCAATATCGCCATAGGTTTCTTCTTTGGACAAAATTACGTTTACAGCATTTCGACCGCTTTCAATTTCTTGCAGGAGGTTGGGAAGATCTTTGTAAGCGTCAGGTCCAACGACCATATCAACAATTTTTTCTTCTTCTAAAAACTTATGTTTTAAGCGTTCTGCCATACAGCCCAAAACACCAACCTTCATTTTAGGATTAGTCCGTTTTACCGCATTAAATTTTTCTAAGCGTTTGCGAACAGTTTGCTCCGCCTTATCTCGGATGGAACAGGTATTGACCAGTACAAGATCAGCTTCTTTCATTTCTGTTGTGGTTTCAAAACCTTCAGTTGATAAGATGGAAGCAACAACTTCACTGTCAGCAAAATTCATTTGACATCCGTAGGACTCGATATACAGTTTACGCGCTCCAGGATTCTTTGGGTTTAACTTTTTAGATAAAGGTTCCCCATTAAAATCATTTGGATTTTTATCAAGAGTAGCGTGAAGTGCTTTGTGGTCGCTCATATGTTTATTGTAGAGTGGATTCCAAAAATAAATATGTAAGAATCTCTATTCTGAGCGTAAAATTACAAAAATTGTTCCATAATGTCATCTTGTCAGGTCACTTCGTTTTCAATGGTTTTTTTAGTATGCGAAATCAAGTCAATTGAACCTATTTTGGTTTGCCTTTTTGAGGCGTATTTAAATTTTAGTTTCATTATAATTTTGAGACCTAAGAAAAAACCAATTACTTTTGTCA
>DLQQ01000026.1:0-3812 GCA_002477625.1 Candidatus Arcticimaribacter sp. UBA7428 | reverse complement strand
AGGAAAAGATTTTAAAGTTGCCTCGAGTTTTGGGCATATAGCTGATCTGCCTTCCAAAGAGTTAGGTGTTGATGTAGATGGAGATTTTTCTCCCAAATACATTGTTTCCGATGATAAAAAGAAAGTTGTTACGGAACTAAAATCATTAGCTAAGAAAGCGGATATGGTTTGGTTGGCGAGTGATGAAGATCGAGAAGGAGAAGCCATTGCATGGCATTTAGCACAGATTTTAAAGCTAAATGAAAGCAATACCAAACGTATTGTTTTTCATGAAATAACCAAAAATGCGATCCTAAAAGCGATTGAAAACCCACGCGAAATTGATTACAACTTAGTCAACGCTCAACAAGCTCGAAGAGTATTGGATCGTTTGGTTGGATATGAATTATCACCCGTACTTTGGCGCAAAGTTAAAGGGGGTCTTTCAGCTGGGAGAGTGCAATCGGTATCTGTACGTTTGATAGTTGAGCGCGAACGAGAAATAAAAGTATTCTCTGCACAATCGATGTATAAAACCCAAGCAGATTTTTTGTCTTCTCAAGGGAAAACAATCAAAGCAAATTTGAATACCACCTTTGATCAACCCGATCAAGTACAAGATTTCCTTCTAGAAAATGTGAATGCACAATTCTCTATTGCATCTAAAGAAACGAAGCCAGCCAAGAAGAGTCCAACCGCACCTTTTACAACCTCTACCTTGCAACAAGAAGCTTCACGAAAATTATATTTTTCTGTAAGCAAGACCATGACCATGGCTCAGCGTTTATATGAAGCTGGTTTGATTACATATATGAGAACCGATAGTATGAATCTTTCAAAGGAAGCTCAGACTGCTGTTCTTTCTACCATTGAAAATAATTATGGAGCAGCGTATGCACAAGCCCGAACCTTTAAAACAAAGAGTAAAGGAGCACAAGAAGCTCACGAAGCCATTCGACCAACGGATGTAACCAAGGCTAAGATTGAAGGAGATTACGACCAAATGCGCCTTTACGAGTTGATTTGGAAAAGAACTGTTGCCTCCCAAATGAGTGACGCACAATTGGAGCGAACACAGCTAAAAATTAAAGCATCAACGCACAAAGAAATTTTCACTGCCAAAGGGGAAGTGATCAAGTTTGAGGGCTTTTTAAAAGTATATCTTGAAGGTGTAGACGAAGATGAGGAAGAAGCAGAAGGGATGTTGCCAGCGGTGAATCAAGGTGATCTCGTTGACTTGAAGTCTCTCGTTTCTACCCAACGATTTTCAAGGCCACCCTATCGCTATTCAGAAGCTGCCTTAGTCAAAAAACTAGAAGAATTAGGAATTGGACGTCCCTCTACCTACGCTCCGACAATTTCAACGGTTCAAAACAGAGGATATGTTGCTAAAGGAGTAGTTGAAGGGGCGGAACGCAACTACCATCAATTGTCTTTGAATAAAGATGAAGTCGAGGTCAAGCTCTTGACGGAAATGGTTGGTTCCGACAAAGGAAAACTTGTTCCTACCGATATTGGAATGATTGTAAACGACTTTTTGGTCAATAATTTTAAAGATATTTTAGACTACAGTTTTACGGCTCAAGTTGAAAAAGATTTTGACGAAATAGCTGAAGGGAACGAAGATTGGATTAAAATGATCAAAGGATTTTATGGTGATTTCCATAAGATGGTAAACTTTGTTCAAGAAAATGCAGAACGCGAATCAGGTGAACGTAGCCTAGGGACTGACCCTAAATCTGGAAGAGAAGTTAAAGTGCGTTTAGGAAAATTCGGTCCCATAGCTCAAATTGGAAATGCAGATGACGAAGAAAAACCAGTGTTTGCCAGTTTAACCACCGAACAACAATTAGACACCATAACTTTTGAAGAAGCGATGGAGTTATTCCAATTGCCCAAAAGTTTGGAAGATTATGAAGGACAGCCCGTTAGCATTAATAATGGTCGTTTTGGCCCCTATGTCAAGTTTGGCGAAGTATTTGTTTCGCTCCCAAAAGGAACCAATCCGATGGAAGTTGACGACGCAATGGCGATTGAACTTATTGAAGAAAAGAAGAAGGCAGACGCACCTATATACACTTACAAAGACCTTCCTGTTACAAAAGGGAGCGGCCGTTTTGGGCCATTCATTAAGTGGAGTGGCATGTTCATCAATGTAAACAAGAAGTACGATTTTGATGCACTCAGCACACAAGATATCGAAACATTGATTGACGATAAAATCCAAAAAGAAATTGACAAGGTTATTCACGATTGGAAGGACGAAGGAATTCGTGTAGAAAAAGCTCGATGGGGAAGATCCAACATCATTCAGGGGAAATTGAAAATTGAATTGTCAAAAGATATTGACCCCACCAAAATCACTTTAGAAGAGGCTATAAAACGTATTGAAGCGAAGAAGCCTACTAAGAAAAAAGCGAAGCCAAAAGCAAAAGCGAAAACAAAAGCAAAGCCAAAGGCAGCAAAAAAGAAATAAAAAGATGAGTCTGGATCTCTTTGAACCCGTTGACGAAGCTGTTTTTGGTGTTTCGGTTCTATTACCGAAACAAGTTTTGGGTAAAAAAATAAAAGTACATACTGAGCGGCAAGGTTTCCCAGAGCTGAATGATATTAAAATAGCACTTTTTGGAGTCCGCGAGAACCGAAACGGTTTCTTTTCTTCTTCAGCTTACGAAATGGATGAATTCCGAAAACAGTTTTATCAATTGTATCCAGGGAATTGGAGTGTTGAAGTAGCGGATTTAGGCGATTTACCTAACGGGGAGACTCCTGAAGATAGTTATTTTGCAATAAAAGAGGTTTGCATAGCCTTGAAGCAGATGAATATTATTTCCGTCATTATAGGTGGGACACAAGATTTGACTGTTGCGGCCTATCGCTCTTTTGAAAATGCCATGCAATGGGTGAATATGGTTTCCGTAGATAATCGTTTCGACTTTTCCCAGGACGAGGAATTAATTTCAGGAAAATCCTATATGAGTAAAATCATCATGGAAAACCCAAGTTATTTATATAATTACACCAACATAGGGTATCAATCCTATCTTATTGCTCAAGAAGAATTGGATTTGATGGAAAAACTTTTTTTTGAATCGATTCGCTTAGGAAGTGTATTGGATAACAATCAAGTCACCGAACCAGCTTTTAGAGAAGCAGACATCGCAAGTTTTGACATGAAAAGTCTCCGAAGTTCATCTGATGGAACCTATGCGCAAGGTGCGCCAAATGGAATTGACAGTCGAACAATATGTGCCTTGTCTCGATACGCTGGAATTAGTGACCGCTTGAGTTTAGCAGGTTTTTTTGACCTACCGAACAACACGCTTTTTCATAAATTATTAGCGCAAGTCATTTGGTATTTTATTGAAGGAGTGAATTGTCGATTTGATGAATATCCCGTCAATACAAGTCAAAATTTTAAGCGCTATACGGTAGCAATGTCGGACCGAGAAATGGTATTTCATCAGAGCGAAAAAAGTGGAAGATGGTGGATAGAATTACAAAATGAAAACTATTTAGATAATAAATCAAAAAGTAAGACGTTATTATCTTGCATGCATCAAGATTATCTAGATGCTTGCAACGATATTTTACCCGACAGATGGTGGAAAGCCACAAAAAGAGGATGAGTGATTGAATCTTTTTATTTATCTTAACGCGGTAGAAATCTATATTGAAGAAATTGAAAAGCCCTTAAAAGAGCAAAATCTTTTATGAAAAAAATATTTGTTTTAATTGCCACCGTACTACTCCTCATTGGATGTGGTAATAAGAGAGGTGAATTAGTTGGAGTTAAACAGAAGAAATGGTTTCCTGAAAAGCCTTATGGGATG
>DLQQ01000069.1:25547-27135 GCA_002477625.1 Candidatus Arcticimaribacter sp. UBA7428 | reverse complement strand
CTTCCAAAGACTTAGGAGAGTATATTGATTATGAAGAAATTGATTGAATCGATTCAAGGCTTCACTTACGTTTTTCCCATGATGATCGGTAAAACAAGTAGGAACTTTATCCGCATTAAGCGTTGACACTGCAAACGAACGCTTTGAGTTTTCATTCAAATATCAATCCCTCTGTCCATTGGGTACTAGAATCTAAAAGACAAAACACGTTTAAAAGAATGCACCTTATATGTGAACCTTGAACCTTGTAACCATCAGGGAGCAACTCCTCCCTGTAGCGACCTTATTATTTCTTCAAAAATACCCCGTGTAGTTATTGGCTGTTTCGATCCCTTCAAATTGGTCAATGGTACTGGGGTCGAAAAATTAAAAAATGTAGGCTGTGAAGTTCTTGTTGGAGTTTTAGAGCAAGAAGCACAAGAAATCAATAAACGCTTTTTTACTTTTCACCTAAAGAAAAGACCTTATATCCTATTGAAATGGGCACAAAGCGCCGATGGCTTTATTGCCCCACTAAAACAAAACAGAACTCAAATCGAACCTGTTTGGCTTAGCAATGAGTCTTCCCAGAGGTACAGTCATCTTTGGAGATCACAGGAACAAAGTATTTTGGTTGGGGTACAAACTGTAATCGATGACAACCCCAGCCTTACAACTCGAAAGGTGCAAGGAAATTCTCCCATAAGAATAGTTCTTGATCCTCAAGGCAGGATACCTGAAGAATCGCATGTTCTACGGGATGAATTCGATACATTGATTTTTTCTACTAAAAAAAGGACAACATCTAAAGAGCTTGTGTTATCGGACTTTAAAAAAATCCTTGATCAACTTTGTGCTTTTTTACACCAAAGAAACATTCAATCCTTAATAGTCGAGGGAGGAAGCAAAACCCTTCAGGGATTTATAGATGCTGAATTGTGGGATGAAGCGCGAATATTTACTTCGTCAAAGGTCTTGAACGAGGGCATCAAAAAGCCGGTTATTAATGGGAAACAAAATAGAAACTACCTCATCGAAGGAGATCGGTTAGAAATAATACTTCCTAATCCTCAAAAAGAGCGCTAAAATTATCTGGACAACGCATCGGTTTTCTTGTTTCGGCATTCAAAAACGCCAAAGATGTGTGCCCCAAACAAACAACTTGATCTTTTTGGTTTTTTATTTCATAAGAAAATTTAATTTTCACCCTAGGAATTTCTTCTAGTTGGATATGGACAATCAACGAATCTTCGAAAAATGCAGAGGTTTTATAAGATAGATTTGCATCAATTACAGGCATGAGAATCCCATGTTGTTCCATTGAAGTATAAGATACGCCAAGAGCAGTAAGCCATTCAAGGCGAGCCACTTCAAAATAACGCAAATAGTTGCTGTGATGTACAATTCCCATTTGATCCGTTTCGCCGTAGCGAACGAGAATTGGCTTGGAAATAAATTGTTTTTTAAGCTGTGTCATCTTGTGTATTTATTCTCCCCCTTAATCTGCGAAAAAAAAACTTCATAATCAATAGCAAATGGACTTTTTTTTTAAAAAAAAAGTGTTAATATTTGTATTATAATTATCGAGAGATAATTTATCTATATAATT
>DLQQ01000069.1:6944-25483 GCA_002477625.1 Candidatus Arcticimaribacter sp. UBA7428 | reverse complement strand
AGGACAACATTCAACCACAAGCATATAAAACTTGGTTTGAGCCAATCACACCCATAAAATTAACCGACAAAGCCCTTAGTATTCAGGTACCCAGTAAGTTTTTTTACGAATGGCTAGAAGAGCACTACGTAAAACTACTTAAGATTGCGCTCACGCAAGAATTAGGTGAAGACGCACGATTGGTCTACGTCATTAAAATGGAGAACACTTTAGGCAGTAAGCAACCGTTCACTGAAAGCATTCCCAGTTCGCAACAATCACGAGTTTTAGCTCAAAATGTGGAAGCGCCACTAAGCTCTCTAAATGCAGAACTGAAAAATCCTTTTGTGATTCCAGGAATTCGAAACCTGCAAATTGAATCTCAGCTCAATCCAAATTATAATTTCCAAAACTTCTTAGAAGGTGATTCTAACCGATTGGCTCGTTCAGCAGGATTAGCTGTTGCAAACAAACCTGGTGGAACCTCGTTCAACCCCTTACTCATTTTTGGAAATGTTGGTTTAGGGAAAACACATCTTGCCCACGCTATTGGTGTTCAGATAAAAGAAAAATATACCGACAAGACCGTTCTCTATATTTCAGCTGAAAAATTCACACAACAGTATATCGAATCGGTTAAGAAAAACACGAGAAACGATTTTATACATTTCTATCAAATCATTGATGTTTTAATCATCGATGACGTACAATTCTTATCTGGTAAAACTGGGACACAAGATGTATTCTTCCACATATTCAATCACCTACATCAAAACGGAAAGCAAGTAATCCTAACTTCGGACAAAGCTCCTGTTGATATGCAAGACATTGAACAACGCTTACTCTCTCGTTTCAAATGGGGTCTTTCTGCTGAGTTACAGCAACCCGATTTTGAAACTCGTATTTCGATTCTAAAGAATAAACTCTACCGTGATGGTGTAATCATCGAAGAACCAATTATCGATTATGTTGCCAAAAGCATCAAATCGAATATTCGAGAACTCGAAGGGGCTATCATCTCATTGATCGCGCAATCTTCTTTCAACAAAGTTGAAATTACACTTGAATTGGCCAAAGAGATTGTTGAGAAATTTGTTAAACATACCAAGCGTGAAGTTTCTATTGACTACATACAAAAAGTTGTTTCCGAATATTTCCAAATGGATGTAGAAACATTACAATCAAAAACCAGAAAGCGTCACATCGTTCAAGCGAGACAATTGGCCATGTATTTTGCTAAAAAATACACCAAGGCTTCTCTTGCAAGTATTGGTAGTCAAATTGGAAAACGTGATCATGCTACCGTTTTACATGCGTGTAAAACGGTCGATAACTTGACTTTCACCGACAAACAATTCCGAAAATACGTCGAAGACCTCAACCAAAAGTTAACGCTATAACTTTTCTTTCAGATGAAAAAAGGTAATGTACTTATGGTTTGCCTTGGAAACATCTGTCGATCTCCACTTGCACACGGAATTTTCGAACACCTCAGTAAAGACTTTTCAATAACAGTAGACTCAGCTGGAACAGCAAACTACCATGCAGGAAATGCTCCTGACCCAAGAAGTATTAAAACCGCTGCAGCAAAAGGAATCAATATTGCAAATCAAAAAGCACGACAATTCATTGCCGCAGACTTTGTTGCTTTTGATTATATTTTTGTCATGGATCAAGAGAACTTAAACAATGTTCTAAAACTGGCTGAGACAGAATCGGATCGCAAGAAAGTTCGACTTTTGTTAGGATCAGATGAAGTTGAAGATCCTTATTACGGAGGAGATCAAGGGTTTGAAATTGTCTTTGATAAAATTGAAAAAGCGTGTAAAAACATCATAGAATCATGGAATCAGTAGACCAAGCTGTAGAAAAGGGTATCTTATATTTAATCCCTTCCCCTTTGGGAGAAAATGCACCAATGGAGGTCTTACCGTTGACTGTTCGGAAAGTAATTGGAGAGGTTACACATTTTATCGTTGAAAACGAAAAAGACGCAAGACGATTCATTAAAAGAATCAGTCCAAAAAAGGATCAGAGTCTTTTACAGTTGTATCCCTTAAACAAGTTCACTTCACCAGAGGAAATCCTTACCTACCTTGATCCAATTCAAGAGGGCATTACTATGGGTGTTGTTTCTGATGCAGGATGTCCGGGTGTTGCAGACCCTGGAGCTGAGATTGTAAAAATGGCGCATCGTAAGAATATAGTAGTGCGACCTTTGGTGGGGCCTTCTTCAATCTTGCTTGCTTTGATGAGCTCTGGTTTGAATGGACAAAATTTTGCATTCAATGGCTATCTTCCCATCGATAAGTCAAAACGGCAAAAAGAAATAAAAAAATTAGAGAAAAAATCATTCGACTACAACCAGTCGCAACTCTTTATAGAAACTCCGTATCGAAACGATCAATTACTACAAGATTTACTCAAAACATTAGATCGTAACACAGAAGTCTGTGTCGCTTGTGACATTTCACTTCCGAGCGAATACATCAAGACATTTACTGTTAAGCAATGGAAAAAAATAAAACTGGAACTACATAAACGTCCTGCTATATTCATCATTCACAAAGATCCTCTATCGGTATAACTTTTGACTGTTAATCCAACGATGATACGCTCTACTATTCCGAAGATGCTGTATGTAAGTTGTAGCAAACGTATGATATCCCGGTTGTTTTGGATTTGCAACAAAGTATAAGTACTTATGCGAATCTGCCTGTAATACTGCATCAATTGCGTTGATGTCGGGCATTGTTATAGGGCCAGGAGGGACTCCTTTATTTTTATAGGTGTTGTATGGGGATTTAATTTTCAGATCTTTTCTTAACACCCGACGGATAATCGTATCAAAATTTTGATGCTTCTCTTTTAGGGCGTAAATAACAGTAGGATCGGCTTCCAGTCGCATACGCTTCCGCAAACGATTTAAATATACGCCAGCAATCTTCGTTCGTTCTTCAACCTGTACCGTTTCCTTTTGAACAATTGCTGCAAGCGAAATAACTTCTTCGGGTGTCAATCCGATGCGTTCTGCTTGCTCTAAACGCTGGGAATTCCAAAACCGTTTGTATTCCTTAAGCATGCGGTTTCTGAATTTTTTGGGCGTAGTATTCCAAAACACTTCATAGGAGTTTGGAAGGTACATAGCAAGGGCAGTTTTTGGAGTGAAACCATGGGTTTCTAAAAATACAGAATCTCGAAAGTTATTGAGTAAAGACAGGCTATCTGCCTCGAGTTGCTGAGCCAGTCGTCCAGCTAAATTCTCCAGGCGCTCTTGGTTATTAAACACAACCTTTACGGCTGTGTTTTTTCCTCGAAGTACATTCACGATTTCATGATTATTCAGCCCTTTTTTTAGTATGTACTTTCCTCCCTTAACACGCTCCGTATAACCTTTTTTCCGTGCTGCAAGCTGAAAATCATCCGTCGATATCAATAGGTTTTCCAGTTCTAAAACCACATCCTGAAAACTGAAATTGTTCCCAATAAACACATAGGATTCCGAATTTGTAAAGGCTGTATTGGGCTTAAAAAAAACACGATAGAAGGTGTAGGTAAAATAGCTCCCTACCACCATACCCAGAAGTAAAATAATACTGATGATTTTTTTTCTATACATCTAAAAGTTTTTGAACGATGATTTCATCGTGAAATTGATTCTCATAATAACTCCAATCTTTTTTGACAGCAGTTTCTATATAGCCCGCAGCTTTAAACAAAGCGCGACTTGAAGTGTTCTCTATGGATACCTCAGCATAAAGCTGATGCAGGTTTAGTTTTTGTATTGCCTTTTCCTCTAACAACTGTAGCGCTTCTTTTGCATAGCCCCTACCTCTATATTCTTCTACAATCACAACCCCAACAGCCGCTCGTGCATGCTTTGGTTCATAATCGAATAAATCGATTAAGCCGAGTTTGTTGGAATCCGAATCTGCAATCACAAAACGCTGTTGACCAGCCTCGACAATATCTTGCTTTGCATTTTGAATATAGATTTTCAAAACTTCATGGGAATAGGGTTCAGTTGTATTCGAATATTTCCACAAGCAGCTGTCGTTTTCAATACATTCTAAAAATTCAAGATCTGAAGACTCTAAAAGCCGTAAGCTGCAGGTTTTGTGCACAACTAAAATTTAAAGGTTCCACGATATACTTGTTCTACTGGTCCGGAAAGAAAAATCTGAGAATAGGCGTTGTCGGTTAGCTCAAATTGAATCTCTAAAACACCACCTTCAACATTGATCTTAATCTTCGTTGCTGTTGTTTTTTTGATCTCATACATTGCCAGAGCAACTGCAGTTGCTCCAGTTCCACAAGAAAGTGTTTCGTCCTCTACTCCTCTTTCGTAGGTTCTTATTGCAAACTGATCTTTAGCTAATTGTTCTACAAAATTCACATTTGTACCAGTCGTATGATACGGGGACCCCTGGCGAATTCGTTTTCCATTTCCATAGACGTCAAATGTTTTCAGCCCCTCTACCATTTCTACATGGTGGGGAGAGCCTGTATCTAAAAAACTATAGTTTTCAAACGTTTGAATTTCGTTTACATCATGCATTTGCAATGAAATGATATCTCCCTCGATATGTGCACTGTGCAAACCGTCGACAGCTTCAAAGGTTGTTTTATTCTTTATACAGTTTAAGAAATTTGCAAAGGCGATTGTACAGCGTGCACCGTTACCACACAGAGAGCTTTCATTCCCATCGGCATTAAAATAAACCATCTTGAAATCTGAAGTAGCTGCATTCTGAATTAAAATTAACCCATCTGCTCCAATGCCAAAACGACGGTCGCAAAGACGAGCTACTAAAGAAACATCCTTTTCAGGAAAATTAAGCGACCGATCATCGATTAAAATGAAGTCGTTACCGGTTCCTTGATATTTGTAAAATTCTTGTTCCATATAAAGAGCAAATTTACACAATATTTTTTGTTCCTAAGAGGATGTTAAAAACACGTTAAACCGATAAAAAAACCCCAACGATTTTCTAATTTTGAATAAAAAATTTAGTCTTATGAAAGCAATCCTCAAAATTAGTTTAGTGTCCCTAATTAGTTCAGGGCTTACTTTTATGTTTTTTATTTCATTTTACAGCCCAGAAAAATTAGACCCCAAAGCAGAACCAGTTCCTGTTGTACCGATCAATTTTTCTTCTAGTTACAACGCAATTAATTCAGCACCAACAGACTTTGTCCTTGCCGCCAACAAAAGCATAGGAGCTGTGGTTCATATAAAAAATACTGCAAACGGTTCTTCCGACAATTACTTAGACTACTTTTTTGGAGAAGATAGAAGAGCACGTGTGGGGACTGGATCAGGTGTTATTGTTTCTCCTGATGGATATGTATTGACCAATAATCATGTCATTGAAAATGCAACCAAACTTGAAGTAACAACAAATGACAACAAACGATATCAGGCTACACTCATTGCAACAGACCCAACAACCGATATCGCTGTGTTGAAAATAGACACCGACAAACCTTTGCCCTACTTGTATTTTGCAGATTCCAATCAGACAAAAATAGGCGAATGGGTCTTAGCAATAGGAAATCCGTTCAATCTCAATTCTACAGTAACGGCTGGGATTATCAGCGCAAAATCTAGAGATTTGAACGCTCGTGACAGTAAAAGCCAATCCTACATCCAAACCGATGCAGCAGTAAACATGGGGAATAGCGGTGGCGCACTGGTAAATACATCTGGGGAATTGATTGGAATCAATACCGCAATCACCTCGATGAGTGGAGGTTTCGAAGGCTATTCGTTTGCGATTCCAAGTAATATCGCTCGTAAGGTATTCGAAGATCTTGTGGAATTTGGAAGTGTTAAAAAAGGATTGATCGGTATTTTTGGAACTCCAGTAACCCCAGATTTAGTTGACTCTGAAAATTTAAGCCTGCTGGAGGGTGTATACATTCGAGAGGTTCAAAAAGGAATGGGAGCTGAAAAAGCTGGGTTAAAAGAAGAAGATATCATCACCAAAATCGATGACATCCAAATAAAAACTTTTTCTGACCTAACCGGTTATATCGAAAGCAAGCATCCTGGAGATCGCGTCACTGTAGAATACTACAGAAAAGGGGAAGCAAAAACAGCAGTTGTAACCTTAGAAGTGATCAATCAAGTACGTTTTATGCAGATGACCATTGAAAATTTCACTGCAGAAGAAAAAAAAGAAAGGAACCTCGACTACGGCCTTCGGGTACTTGAATCGGGAGCATATATGTATGAAATAAGTCCAAACTCTGTACTTCTAAGGGTTAATGAGCAGCCGCTAAACACCATCGATGACTTGAGAAAGTTTGATCGGAATAACATTCAAAACTTAGAATATTTAAGTCCAAATGGTGAAAAAGAACGTATTTCATTCAGACGGAGGTAATTTTAATTTGAGCTTATTCTCAGGAGTGATCATTCGGGTTATTTAAAAAAAGCCGCATCTTTGCATTTCAAATATTTCTTATGCGCATTGACATAATTACCTTGTTCCCAAAACTGCTACAAAGCCCATTCGAAGCTTCTATTGTAAAGCGCGCTATAGAAGGAGAAAAAGTTGAAGTAGTCTTCCATGATCCGAGAGATTATACGGTATCCAAGTACAAACAAGTAGATGATGCACCTTTTGGAGGTGGAGCTGGAATGGTTATGATGATTGAACCCATTGACAAGTGCATTACAAAACTTAAAGCCGAACGCAGCTACGATGAAATCATTTATATGACTCCCGATGGGGATCAGTTGAATCAGCCAATAGCAAATGAATGTTCACTCAAAGAGAACATCATCATTTTATGTGGCCATTACAAAGGAGTAGATCAACGTGTACGCGATCATTTCATTACCAGAGAAATTTCGATTGGAGATTTTGTGTTATCAGGAGGTGAACTGGCGGCTGCCGTTTTTTGCGACAGCATCATCCGATTGATTCCTGGCGTTTTAGGAAACGAATCTTCGGCATTGAGTGACAGTTACCAAGATAATTTACTCGCACCGCCTATCTACACAAGACCGGCGAGTTACAAAGGCTGGGAAGTGCCTCCCATTCTCACCTCTGGAAATACACCTGCGGTAGAGCTTTGGAGAGAGGAACAAGCTTTTGAACGAACCCAAAAACTACGCCCAGACTTATTAGAAGACTAATATGAGATCAAAACAATTATTACATATTCTAATTGGATTATCGTTCCTTTTCATGTCCTGTAAAAAAAATCATCCCATAATCAGGAGGAAGACTTACTGGCTTGTACTTTGATATTCGTTACAGAATCTGTTACAGTTTCGGGTTCAATTCTAGATGACTTTTACAGCCTACGTCTTTCGACTGGAGATACTTTACGATTAGAGGATTACAATGCAGAAGACCGCTTTTACCCTGTACTAAACGACAATTCTATTCCCCAGACTAAAGGTATTGAAGAGCAAATTGATTTTGTTGCCCTCCGTGGAGATCAAATCCTAAAAACGCCCTACACCTTTAGTTCCGATGGTTGTCATATTGTTAAAATTAGTGGTTTAGAAGTGCTGGATTTTTAAAAAGCAGCTTTTTTTGATTTTTTTCTACAAAAAAGGAAATCAAAAATAAAATAATTGGTACTTTTGCACTCGCAATGTAACCTCTGACGAAAATCGTGTATGTTACTCGCTACAATTATTTAAGCATATCGAATGGAATCATTAATTAATTTTGTTCAGGACCAATTCATCGAAAAAAAAGAATTTCCTGAATTTTCAGCTGGAGACACCATCACAGTTTATTACGAAATCCGAGAAGGAGAAAAAGTAAGAACGCAGTTTTACAGAGGTGTCGTAATTCAAATCAAAGGGACTGGCTTATCCAAAACCTTTACGATTAGAAAAATGTCTGGAGAAATTGGTGTAGAACGTATCTTCCCAATCAACCTTCCAGCCCTTCAAAAAATTGAAATCAACAAACGTGGAAGCGTTCGTAGAGCTCGTATCTATTACTTTAGAGAATTACGTGGTAAGAAAGCACGTATCAAAGAGCGTCAATACAAATAAAATTTTAAAGGTCGCAATAGCGACCTTTTTTGTTAACTGAATTTAACCCTCTTAATTCTTGGGGTATGTTCCGAGGATAAAATTATAAAACACAAAATATGTCAAAAATAAAAGTTGCCAACCCGGTAGTTGAAATTGATGGAGATGAAATGACACGCATCATCTGGAAATTCATCAAAGAACAGTTGATTTTACCTTATCTAGATGTTGAATTATTGTATTACGATCTCGGGATCGAAAAACGTAATGAAACTAACGATCAAATCACTGTAGATGCAGCTGAGGCAATCAAAAAACATAACGTTGGAATCAAATGTGCGACGATTACTCCCGATGAAGATCGTGTAGAAGAATTTGATTTAAAAAGAATGTATCGCTCTCCTAACGGGACCATCCGAAATATTGTAGGTGGTACGGTATTCAGAGAACCCATCATAATGAGCAATGTACCACGTTATGTTCAGGGATGGACAAAACCAATCTGTATTGGACGTCATGCATTTGGAGATCAATACAAAGCAACGGATACAGTAATCAAAGGAAAAGGGAAACTTACAATGACCTTTACCCCAGAAGACGGAAGCGAAGCACAGTCTTGGGAGGTATACGACTTTCAAGAAGCTGGAGTTGCCATGTCTATGTACAACATCGACAGTTCTATTTACGGCTTTGCTCGTTCTTGTATGACCCGTGCATTAGACAAAGGATGGCCGCTATATCTGTCTACAAAAAACACCATCATGAAAGCGTATGATGGACGTTTTAAAGACATCTTTCAAGAAGTATTTGATGCAGAATTTAAAGACCTTTTTGATGCTGCCGGTATTACGTATGAGCACCGATTAATCGACGATATGGTAGCAGCATGTATGAAATGGAGCGGAGGTTTCGTTTGGGCATGTAAGAACTACGACGGAGATGTTCAATCGGACACCGTAGCCCAAGGGTTCGGTTCTTTAGGGCTTATGACTTCTACTTTAGTAACTCCTGATGGAATTACAATGGAAGCAGAAGCTGCTCACGGAACAGTAACCCGTCACTTCAGACAACACCAAGAAGGTAAAGAAACTTCAACCAACCCAATCGCATCCATATTTGCATGGACACGTGGTTTGGCTCACCGAGGGAAACTAGATGAAAATCAAGCGTTAATTGATTTTTGTACCGCGCTTGAAGAAGTATGTGTAGCAACTGTTGAAAGTGGAAAAATGACTAAAGATTTAGCTGTTTTGATTCACGGAGAAAAGTTGAATGAATCCAACTATCTAACAACACAGGGCTTCTTAGCCGCTTTAAAAGAAAATCTCGATAAGAAACTTTCTTAAAACATTTTAAAAACTCCACAATGTGGAGTTTTTTTTTGCTTTGTTTTAAAATAAACCACTAATTTTAAAAATGGCTTTTACAAAAACTACAGAGCAAGATTCCTTACACAATAAGCTCGAAGAAAAATCGGTTCCCGAATTACTTCAGGGCATGCATCAGGAAGACCAAAAGGTTTTGACTGCCGTAGAATTGGTGTTACCGCAAACAGAAGCGTTAATCACTAAAGTTGTTTTACAACTCCAAGATGGTGGTCGTTTATTTTATATCGGTGCAGGCACTAGTGGCCGATTGGGTATTTTAGATGCTTCCGAGTGTCCTCCTACTTTCGGGAGTGACCCAGAACAAGTAGTAGGAGTAATTGCTGGAGGCAAAACTGCCATCTACAAAGCCGTCGAAAATGCAGAAGACAATACCAATCAAGGGTGGTTGGATTTACAAGCACATGGTATTTCTTCCAAGGATATTGTAATTGGAATAGCTGCATCAGGAACTACCCCTTATGTAATCGAAGCCCTACGAAAGGCTCGAGAACATAAGATCCCAACAGGATGTATTTCGTGTAACCGAAACAGTCCTTTGGCCAAAGTATCTGATTTTCCTATTGAAGTTGTAGTTGGACCTGAATTTGTTACTGGTAGTTCGCGCATGAAAGCGGGAACTGCACAGAAATTAATTTTAAACATGATTTCAACGGCAACCATGATTCAGTTGGGTCATATCCGAGGAAATAAAATGGTCGATATGCAAATGACAAACGCTAAACTTAAAAAGCGTGCCGTCGCTATCATCCAAGAACAACTTTCGATTGGGCAAGAAGCCGCCTCTACCCTCCTTTCTAAACACAAAAGCATCCGAAAAGCAATTGATCATCACACAGCAAATGAATAAAGAAAACGTACAAAAAGGCTTTAAAAAAATATTTTGGGGAATTGGACTTTGTTTTATTGCACCCGTTGTAATAATGCAGGCATTCAAAAATGAGGGACACCCGATGTACTGGCCCGTATTGGCGGTGGGCATTGTCTTACTTTTACTTGCCATAGGTCTTGGCTTTTTAGGTATTTCGACCTTGGTATCTGGTCTTTTAGGAAATAAGAAAAAAAAACAGGATTAATGAGGAAGGTTATTGTTTCTAGACCCACAACACATTACCTTTGCAGCTTATAAATTAAAGTATGATCGCAATTACTCTTCCTGATGGATCAGTTCGTCAATACGAAAACGAACTAACTGTCATAGATGTAGCTAAAGATATTAGCGAAGGATTAGCCAGAAATGTACTTTCTGCTCGATTTAACGACACCATAGTTGAAGCTTCGACTACTCTGGATACTAGTGGAGAATTAAAGCTCTTTACTTGGAATGATGACGAAGGAAAAGCTGCTTTTTGGCATTCCTCTGCCCACATACTAGCCCAATCGATTTTAGCTCTTTATCCAAAAGCCAAGCTTACGATTGGTCCTTCTATTGAAAATGGCTTTTATTATGATGTAGATTTTGGAGATCTTTCGTTTTCTGAAAATGATTTGAAAGGTCTGGAAGAACAATTTTTAACCTTTGCACGTCAGAAGTTTGAATTTAAAATGCGTTCGTCGACAAAGGCAGAAGCCTTATCTTTTTATAAAGAGGAAAACAATCCCTTCAAAGTTGAATTGATTGAAAACCTAGAAGACGGAACCATCACGTTCTGTGATCATGCCGATTTTACGGATTTATGTCGAGGGGGGCATTTACCCCACACCGGATTCATCAAAGCTGTAAAATTATTGAGCGTAGCAGGTGCTTATTGGAGGGGGGATGAAACCAAGCCGCAACTTACTCGAATTTATGGGATATCTTTTCCAAAGCAAAAAGAGCTTACAGCTTATTTAGAACTTTTGGAAGAAGCGAAAAAGAGAGACCATAGGAAACTGGGGAAAGAACTCGATCTATTTACTTTTTCTAAAAAAGTAGGACAGGGTCTTCCTCTTTGGTTGCCCAAAGGAGCAGCCTTACGAGAGCGTCTTGAAAACTTCCTAAAAGTCGCTCAAAAAAGAGCCGGCTACGAGCAAGTAATTTCTCCCCACATTGGAAATAAAGAATTGTATATGACCTCTGGTCATTACGAAAAATACGGTGCCGATAGCTTTCAAGAAATTCAAACTCCCGCCGAAGGTGAAACATTTTTACTAAAACCCATGAATTGTCCGCACCATTGCGAGATATTCAATGCTCGTCAGTGGAGCTATAAGGACCTTCCTAAGCGTTATGCTGAATTTGGTACCGTATACCGTTACGAGCAAAGTGGGGAACTACACGGCCTTACTCGTGTGCGCGGGTTTACACAAGATGATGCGCATATCTTTTGTATGCCCAATCAATTGGATGAGGAATTCAAACGGGTGATCGATTTGGTATTATACGTGTTCAGTTCTTTGGGCTTTGAAGATTTTACTGCCCAAGTATCGCTTAGAGATCCAGAAAAGCCAGAAAAATATATTGGTTCAACCCATAATTGGGAATTAGCAGAACAAGCGATTATTAAAGCTGCTAAAGAGAAAAACTTAGATCATGTAATTGAAACTGGAGAGGCTGCATTTTATGGTCCAAAACTCGATTTCATGGTCAAAGATGCTTTAGGCAGAAAATGGCAACTCGGAACAATACAGGTAGATTATAATTTACCCGAACGTTTTGAACTTACTTACAAAGGGAGTGATAATGAGTTGCACAGGCCGGTGATGATTCACCGAGCGCCATTTGGTAGTTTAGAACGTTTTATTGCCATATTATTAGAACATACAGGGGGTAATTTTCCGCTTTGGCTGACCCCTGAACAGGTAATTATCCTGTCTGTGAGTGAGAAATATGAAAAATACGCCGAAAAAGTTTCAAATGAACTGGAAAATCACGAAATTCGCGCCCTCGTGGACAATAGAAATGAGACTATTGGTAAAAAAATTCGCGACGCACAATTGAGTAAATTCCCCTATATGCTCATCGTAGGAGAAAAAGAAGCCGCAGACGGAACTGTTTCTGTACGCGAACGAAAACAAGGCGATTTAGGCAGCATCAGTACTGCTACCTTCATTGAAAATATAAAAACGGAAATAGATAAAACTATTTCTAAATTTGAAGTTTAACTAAAAAAAGAGAGTCATAGCAATACGGAGAAAAAGGACCAATCGTCCAGGACGTGTAATCAAAGTTGATCCCCATAAGATTAACCAAAAAATCACCGCACAAGAAATTCGCTTGGTCGGAGATAATGTGGAAGTAGGCGTTTATAGTTTAAATAAAGCCCTTGCGTTATCGCGTGAATTGGAATTAGATTTGGTTGAAATTTCACCAAATGCAACGCCTCCTGTTTGTAAAATTCTTGAGTATAAAAAGTTTTTATACGAGCAAAAGAAAAGAGACAAGGCGCTTAAGTCTAAAGCTACTAAAGTAATCATCAAAGAAATTCGTTTTGGTCCACAAACCGATGAGCATGATTATGAGTTTAAGAAAAAGCATGCTGAGAAGTTCTTGAAGGATGGTGCAAAGCTTAAAGCTTTTGTGTTTTTCAAAGGAAGGTCGATTGTCTTTAAGGAACAAGGTCAAATTCTGTTGCTCCGTTTAGCCCAAGATCTAGAAGATCTAGGAAAAGTGGAACAACTCCCAAGATTAGAGGGAAAACGTATGACCATGTTCATCAGTCCCAAGAAGAAATAAGAAACGAGTACTAATTTAATAACAATAGAATGCCGAAAATGAAAACTAAATCCAGTGCCAAAAAGCGATTCAAGCTTACCGGAACTGGTAAAATCAAAAGAAAGCATGCGTTTAAGAGTCATATCTTAACGAAGAAGTCAAAAAAGCGTAAGCTTAAACTGACTCATTCGGGATTGGTTCATGAAAACGATGTAAAAAGTATCAAGCAGCAATTACGTTTACAATAACGTAGTTCCGCTTAGGTTCAAACAAATGTTAACCCTGTTATGGGCAACAAAATCAGAAAGTGTAGTTTAAACTACCGCCTATAACAAAACAGAAAAAATATGCCAAGATCAGTAAACGCAGTTGCCAAAAGAGCACGCAGAAAAAAAGTCCTTAAACTAGCAAAAGGATATTTCGGTCGCCGTAAAAACGTATGGACGGTAGCCAAAAACGCAGTAGACAAAGCCATGCTTTATGCTTACCGCGATAGAAAAACCAATAAAAGAAACTTCAGATCGCTCTGGATTACACGTATCAACGCTGCAGCACGTCTTCACGGATTGTCTTACAGTCAATTTATGGGTAAAGTAAAGAGCAATGGAATTGAATTAAACCGTAAGGTTTTAGCCGATTTAGCAATGAATCATCCAGATGCTTTCAAAGCTGTCGTTGACAAAATAAAATAATTACTCATTATTAGTACTCAAAAAAAATCAGCCACTTGGCTGATTTTTTTTTGCAGTGAACTGAAAAAATTTATTGAAACTAAAAAGGCATATCATCATCGTCAGCTCCAAACGCATCGTCTGGATTTGGAAGCGAATTAGGATTTATGGGAGCTTCATTCATTTTGGACTGGAACTCAAAGGGGGAGTCGAAACTTTCTAAATTATCGAACTTTCCTAAATGGCCAATAAACTTCAAGCGTATATTATCCAATCCACCGTTACGGTGTTTTGCGACAATAAATTCGGCTTGCCCCTCAGAAGGTGTTCTTTCATCATCATCCCATTCGTCTATACCGTAGTATTCTGGTCTGTAAATAAAAGAAACGATATCAGCATCTTGTTCAATTGCTCCTGATTCACGTAGGTCAGAGAGTAGAGGACGCTTAGTCCCTCCCCTAGTTTCTACCGCACGTGACAATTGAGACAGGGCTATCACAGGGATATCCAATTCTTTGGCTAGCGCCTTGAGGTTTCGCGAGATGGTTGAAATTTCTTGTTCTCTGTTTCCCGATTTATTCGATGTCCCGGCAGTCATTAACTGCAGATAATCTACCACGATCAGTTTAATTCCGTGTTGAGAAGACAAACGCCTAGCCTTGGCGCGTAAGTCAAAAATAGACAAGGATGGTGTGTCGTCGATAAATAAAGGAGCACGTTCTAGGTCACCAACTTTCACATTGAGTTGTTCCCATTCATGACTGGCTAGCTTTCCTGTTCTTAGTTTTTCCGAAGAAAGTCCTGTTTCTGCAGAAATCAATCGTGTGATTAACTGCACCGAAGACATCTCTAAGGAGAAAAAAGCAACAGGAGTTTGTTTTGTTACCGCAATATTTCGAGCCATCGAAAGGGTCAAGGCGGTTTTACCCATACCAGGACGTGCAGCAATAATAATCAAATCGGAAGGTTGCCAACCCGAGGTTAAAGCATCTAACTTTTCGAAGCCGGTAGCAACACCACTCAAGCCATCGCGCTTTGCGATCTCCTCAATACGTTTTTTAGCCTGTATAACTAAGTTTTGAGCTGTTTCCGAAGACTTCTTGATATTCCCTTGGGTAACGTCGTAAAGCTTCGATTCTGCAACATCCAACAAATCGAATACATCAATGGAGTCTTTAAAAGCGTCCTCAATAATTTCGTTTGAAATTTTAATCAAACTGCGTTGAATGAATTTCTGTAGAATTATCCGAGCGTGAAATTCGATATGGGCAGAGGTAGATACTTTCTTGGAAAGTTGAACGAGATAGAAATCACCGCCTACTTTTTCGAGTAAGCCCATTTTCCGTAAACAAGCCGACACGGTGAGTAAATCAATTGGTTCTGATGTTTCGAATAAGGTGTGAATCGCAGTAAAAACGTGCTGATTAGCTTCTTTGTAAAAAGCCTCTGGTTGTAAGATATCAATAACCTCATCAACCCCTTTTTTATCAATCAGCATGGCCCCTATGACGGCCTCTTCCAAATCAACAGCTTGAGGAGGAAGCTTTCCTCTTTCAAGATTAACAAGGTTTCCAGCTGATACAGCTGGAGCTATAATAGGGTTTCTCTTTTCCATGAATCGAAAGTAATTATAAAACTGGAAAACTCATTTGTAAAAACAAGTTGAGATATAACACGAATTTAAACAAAGGAGGTGTATAACTATTTTATTTTGTTAACAAGCGAAAATTAATCGTTGAAGATGCCCATTTCATTGTACTTAGCTCTACGAGCTTCAATCAATTCTTTTGTTTCAAATTTGTCTAAAACTTTAAACGTTTTTAGAATTTCATCTTGAACGATTTTAAAGGTAAGCTCACGATCATAATGAGCACCACCAAGAGGCTCTTTTATTATTTTATCGATTAGCTTAGACTTTTTCATGTCCGTAGCAGTCAATTTGAGGGAATCCGCTGCCTGTTCTTTGTACTCCCAACTTCTCCATAGTATAGAAGAACAAGATTCAGGAGAAATTACAGAATACCAGGTGTTTTCGAGCATATACACCCGATCGCCTACTCCTATTCCCAAAGCACCTCCAGAGGCCCCTTCTCCAATTATTACCGTAATAACCGGTACTTTAAGAGACATCATTTCAAAAATATTACGAGCAATCGCTTCTCCTTGACCACGTTCCTCTGCTTCTAAGCCCGGATAAGCACCAGGAGTATCAATAAGGGTAACAACAGGAATTCCAAATTTTTCGGCAGACTTCATCAAGCGAAGGGCTTTTCGGTAGCCTTCTGGATTAGCCATTCCAAAGTTTCGGTATTTTCGGGTTGTTGTGTTGTAGCCTTTTTGAGTTCCGATAAACATGAATGACTGATTCCCGATTTTACCGAGACCGCCAATCATGGCTTTATCGTCTTTTACATTACGATCGCCATGCAATTCCAAAAAAGTATCACCACAGATACCTTTAATATAATCTAAGGTATAGGGTCTGGAAGGATGACGGGACATTTGCACACGTTGCCATGCAGTCAAGTTCTCGTATATCTCTTTCTTGGTTTCAATCAGTTTTTTTTCTAACTGATCACAGGTATCAGTTACATCAATTTCGCTTTCATTTCCAATAATTTTACACTTATCTAGCTGTTCGACAATGTCTTTAATCGGAAGTTCAAAATCTAAATATTCCATAATGGTTTTCTTGAGAGCTAAAGTATAAATTTTTAGGAATTGGAACTAGTTTTTTTTGATTTGCGTGCTTTATAAATTCCATTTCCGATTACAGAAACAAGAATAATAAGAACCCCAATGTAAAAATTAAAACTCATGATCTCTTTTTCCCCAAAAATATAAATGGAAAATAAGATAGCATAAATGGGTTCCATATTCAATGAAATCATAATGGTATAAGGTGATAGTTCTTTCATTATTTCTACAGAAGCAATAAATGCATAGGCCGTACAAATCGAGGCTAATAGGAACATCCACAGAGCATCGTACTTTTCAAAAACAAAAAGGTCTTCAGGAATTTCCATTGTAAAAATCAACCACAGGGAAAGAGCCAAACTTCCCATCAATAATTGGTAAAAAGATATTGTAGTTGATTCATAGTGTTCAATCAACTTCCCGTTAAGCAAAGTAAATAGAACCGACAGCAGGGTTGACAGTAGGGCAATGTAGATTCCTAAAGAAGCATCTTGTTCTGCCTTAAAAATCATGCTCAATCCCAGTACAACAAAGGCTCCAAAAAAGACCTCATAGGGCCGGATTCTTCTTTTATAAAAAAGTGGCTCCAAAAGCGAAGTCATTAAGGATGCAGAGGATAATACAGATAAGGTTACCGATACAGACGATATTTTTATGGCATGAAAAAATAAAATCCAATGAATTGAAATGAGTAGTCCCCCTAAAATAAAATAAGGTATTGCCTTGGGTGGGACTTTGAATAATTTTCTTTTAAAAAAAAAAAAGTAGGTCGCGATAAACCCAGAAGCAATTACTACACGAAACCATACGATTTCAAAAGAATTTTTCTGAATCAATGCTCCTAAAATGGAGGTAAATCCCCAAATAAAAACTAAGACATGAAGGTGGATCAGGCTCTTGGATCTAGCGCTTAGCATTGGCTAATAATACGATTGCAAGGAGTCCGAAAACACCTAAAGGTAACCAAGCTCCAACTGCAGGAGACATGTCGGTTTTGTCTACCAAAACCCCAAAAATTTTATCGAAAAATATAAAGGTAAACCCGGTGATAATTCCAAAGGCGAGATTTATTCCCATCCCCCCTCTTCTTTTAAATGAAGAAACGGCTACCCCAATAATGGTTAATACAAAAACGGATAACGGGATGCTGTACCGTTTGTGTCGAACGAGTAAATGAACGTCAATCAAAGCTGACCCACTGCGCTCTTCTTCAGCAATAAACTCATTCAAATCTTCGAGTGAGAGGGTTTCTGCCAAATAGTTTAAAGGAGCAAGATCTTTTATTTCAAAACCAAAGAGGGTGTCTTTTCGGTTCTCTTGCACATAAATCTCATCATTTTCTGTGAACGTTCGCTTTCTGTAATTGATTAACCGAAAAATTGAATCACTCTCGACCCATCGAATGGTTTGGGCGAAAATCTTGAATTTCATTTGCTCACCTTCAAAATGTTCTAAGGTGAAATTGTTTCCTCGCTTTCGATTGGGATCGTAACTGCTTACATAAATGTATTCGTTGTCGTTAATCTGTTTATACAAGTTGGAGGTTGTTCGGTCGTTTTTCTTTCGACTGATGTATTTGTGGCTAAATTCTTTAAAACCTTTACTTGCTTGTGGCACAATATACATTCCTGCTAAAAAAGCAGCAAGTGCAATTATTGAAGCAGCGATAAGAAAGGGTCTTAAATACCTGTAAAAAGAAACTCCTGAACTCAATATTGCAATGATTTCAGAATTATTTGCAAGTTTGGAAGTAAACCAAATGATTGCTAAAAATAAAAAAACAGGATAAAGCAGGTTTCCGAAATACCACATGAAATCAAAATAGTAATCGATGATTGCTTCGAGCGGCACTTCTTTTTCTTTGAACTTATCAATTTTTTCAGCTACATCAACCATGATCCCAATTGGAATAAATAGGAGAATCATTACAGTGAATGTTCCTATGTAGCGTTTGATTATATAAAGGTCAATTTTTTTTAACAAAACTATAAACGTTTATCCATATTCTTTACCATTTGCTCTTTCCAGCTATAGAAGTCTCCCGCAATGATTCTTTTTCTAGCTTCGCGCATCAACCACAAATAGAAACCTAGATTATGTAAGGTAGCAATTTGCTTTCCAAGCATTTCATTTACTTTAAACAAGTGTCTAAGATACGCTTTTGAATA
>DLQQ01000069.1:6470-6868 GCA_002477625.1 Candidatus Arcticimaribacter sp. UBA7428 | reverse complement strand
TTAATATTGATGGTCCCGTCTGCGGTAAAAAGCATCCCGTTTCTGGCATTCCGTGTTGGCATTACGCAGTCAAACATATCGACACCCAAGGCTACATTCTCAAGTAAATTGATTGGTGTGCCTACCCCCATCAAATATCGGGGTTTATCTTCTGGTAAAACAGCACAAACAATTTCAGTCATACCGTACATCTCTTCAGCTGGTTCGCCTACAGAGAGACCGCCAATCGCATTACCCTCAGCACCTTTACTTGCAATATATTCGGCCGACTGTTTTCTTAAATCTTTATATACACTCCCTTGAACGATTGGAAAAAAGGTTTGAGCATAATCGTATAATAAGGGGCTTTTCTCGTTTTGAGTCAGGCAACGTTCCAACCAACGGTGCGTCATGTGCAT
>DLQQ01000069.1:5764-6418 GCA_002477625.1 Candidatus Arcticimaribacter sp. UBA7428 | reverse complement strand
GGCCATGATAATATCCGCTCCAATTTTACGCTGAATATCAATTACGTTTTCAGGAGTAAAAAAGTGCATTGACCCATCGACATGGGATTTGAATTTGACCCCTTCTTCTTTTATTTTTCTATTGGCTGATAAAGAATATACTTGATAGCCTCCTGAATCGGTAAGAATGGGTCTTTTCCAATTCATAAATTTATGTATCCCACCAGCTTGATGGATGATGTCAGTTTTGGGGCGTAAATATAAATGATAGGTGTTTCCTAAAATGATATCGGGATTTACTTCCTGCTCCAAATCGCGTTGATGTATCCCTTTTACGGTAGCAGCTGTACCCACAGGCATAAAAATTGGAGTTTCTATAACACCGTGATCCGTAGTAATAGAACCCGCACGGGCTTTACTGTTTGGGTCGCTAGCTGTACGTTCAAATTTCATAAATAAAAAATATGGGCAAATATAGCGAACTTGCCCCTAAGGAAAGGCTTCAATTTAAATTTTAGTGAAATGTTGAAGAAGCCGTTAATAAGTATTTAAGATAAGTTTGTTCGCCGTAAACAAAGGTGTATTTTTGTGCTATATATTATCAAAATTCATGCAAACACAAACAACACTAGAACAAACCGTTTCTCAAGTCCGCAGAGATATTGTACGAATGGT
>DLQQ01000069.1:0-5699 GCA_002477625.1 Candidatus Arcticimaribacter sp. UBA7428 | reverse complement strand
AAAGAAGGGTTCGATATGAACGGCCAAAACGAAGATGTATTCTTCCTTTCCAACGGACATATTTCTCCTGTTTTTTATAGTGTTTTAGCCCATAGAGGATACTTCCCTGTAGAAGAACTGAACACCTTTCGCCTGATCAATTCGAGGCTGCAAGGACACCCTACAACTCACGAAGGTTTACCCGGAATCCGCATGGCTTCAGGTTCACTCGGACAAGGACTTTCGGTTGCACTAGGTGCTGCTCAAGCAAAAAAACTAAATAACGACAGTCATTTGGTATACACACTTCTAGGTGACGGAGAACTTCAAGAGGGTCAAAATTGGGAAGCAATCATGTATGCTGCTGGTAAAAAAGTAGATAACCTTATCGCAACCATTGACCTCAACGAAAAACAAATTGATGGGCCGACTGATGTAGTAATGCCGATGGGAGATCTTTCTGCCAAATTCATTGCCTTTGGATGGGATGTGCTGACCGTTGAAAACGGAAACGATTTAACCGAGATTGTTGCTACTTTGAAAGAAGCAAAATCGATGACTGGAAAAGGAAAACCGATCTGTATTTTATTAAAAACAGAAATGGGTAATGGGGTTGATTTTATGATGAATACCCACGCATGGCATGGAAAAGCTCCAAACGACGAGCAGTTGGCTATTGCTTTAGCTCAAAATCCAGAAACTTTAGGAGATTATTAAATACTGCATTGCAGGAATACGAAAGAAATTATTATGACAGAATATATTAATCAAGGTTCAAAAGATACCCGTTCAGGATTCGGAGCTGGTCTTACAGAACTCGGAAGAACCAATCCTAATGTTGTAGCACTTTGTGCTGATTTGATTGGGTCTCTTAAAATGGATCAATTCATCAAAGAAAATCCAGAACGCTTTTTTCAAATTGGAATTGCTGAGGCCAATATGATTGGAATTGCAGCAGGTTTGACCATCGGAGGAAAAATACCTTTTACAGGTACTTTTGCTAATTTTTCTACTGGAAGAGTATATGATCAAATCCGTCAATCGATTGCCTACTCTGATAAAAATGTAAAAATTTGTGCTTCTCACGCCGGAGTTACTTTAGGTGAAGATGGTGCAACCCATCAAATCTTAGAAGATATTGGATTGATGAAAATGCTTCCTGGAATGACCGTAATCAATACTTGTGATTACAATCAGACCAAAGCTGCTACTATTGCAATTGCAGCATTTGAAGGTCCAGTATACCTTCGTTTTGGAAGACCTTCTGTTGCTAATTTCACTCCCGTTGATCAGCAATTTGAAGTTGGTAAAGGATTGTTATTACAAAAAGGAACTGATGTCACTATAGTTGCAACGGGTCATTTGGTTTGGGAGGCACTCGAGGCTGCAAAAATTTTAAATGAGCAAGGCATTAGTGCTGAAGTAATCAACATACACACCATCAAACCTTTGGATGATGAAATCATCATAAAATCGGTTGCTAAAACAGGTTGTATTGTAACGGCTGAAGAACACAACTATATGGGTGGACTAGGTGAAAGCGTTGCTCGTGTCCTTGCTTTAAACCAACCTACACCTCAAGAGTTTGTTGCTACACAAGACACCTTTGGGGAATCGGGTACTCCAGCTCAATTGATGGATAAATATGGATTAAATAAAGAAGCAATTGTTACTGCTTCTCAAAAAGTTATTCAACGTAAATAAATAATTATGCCTTTTAAATCAATCAAATCCTTAACCTTCCTTGCTCTTTTATCTACTTCTCTACTGCAAGCTCAATTTGAATTTGGAGTAAAAGCAGGCTTGAATTACGATTCTCTTGGCGATGTAGATTATACTGATCTTGCGGCTACCGATCTTTCTGCTGACTCCAAAACTGGATATCATATTGGTGCTTACGGAAAAATTGATTTACTTCTTTTTTATCTGAGACCCGAAATTCAATTCACCAAGATTAATAGCGGTTTTGATAACAAGAGTATAGGACTTAGTAAAATAGAAGCTCCAATTCTCTTGGGCTATAAAATCCTCGGACCCTTGAGTGTTTTTGCTGGTCCAAGTTTTCAATACATTCTAAATGAAGATGTAGAAGGTACAACGCTTACAGATATTGAAGAAAACTTTACAGTTGGTTTACAAATTGGGACACGAATTTCCTTAGGTCGTTTAGGTCTGGGGATACGTTACGAACGTGGCTTTACCGATAACGATGTGCGTATATTAGGACTCAACGGAATAGATGTGGATGGTCGAATTGATGCACGTCCAAACCAATTCATCCTAAGTGCTTTCTATGAACTCAAAACCCGCTCAGGTGGTGGTGATTAAACGGTTTGTTACTTCTTTTTAGTAATAGGTTCGAACACACCAATGCTTTTATTTTTCTCAACTTCATCCCAGTTGAACAGCATACCATTCATGGCAATATATACGCCAGGATTAAGAACTCGCACATAAGCCATTGCAGAACCCAAATTAAAAAAACCATCGGAAGAACTTCCAAAGGTATAGGGAATCATTGCACCCGTAAGGATAATGGTTTTATCTTCAATTGCATTAGTTTCTGTTGCTATTCTCATAGCCGTATCAACCATACAATCGGTTCCGTGTGTAATTACAATTCGTTTTCGCTCAGAAGTCTCACAGGCCGCTATAATGGTTTTGAAATGATCTGAGGTAAGCTCTAAGCTATCCAAAAGCATGAGTGTTTTCACATCAACATCCAATTTGCATCGGCTACGATCTAACATTTGAGGTAAATGGGTTTCTTTAAAGTCTAAAGTCCCATTGATATAATCATAGGTTTTATCAAAGGTCCCACCCGTAACAAAAACTTGAATGCTTTGGTCTAATGGCATCATAGAAAATAAATTTGGTAGTGTATCGTTTAACTGTCCGAGTCTAGATAATCTGGAATTCCGTCATTATCAGTATCGTCGATAACCCCGTCGTTGTCTACATCGAGCTCCAAATAAGTTAATATGCCATCACCGTCATCATCAAAGTCAAGCAGATTTGGCGTACCATCACCGTCAGTGTCATCATTAAGAGGATTACCATCACCATCTGGATCTTCGTCAATAGAAAAGACACCATCATTATCATGATCGGCCACGTTGGATGTATAAACAGAAACAGTGAATACGATGGGTGCATAAGCTGGAATTAATCCTTGAGCGGAAGAGTAGTACCCTAAACCTGATGGCATGAAAAGAATTCCTTGTCCGTAATCTCGAAAACTAATAATTCCATCAGCATCTTGACTGAAAGTACCGGGAGCAAAATTCTGAAGACCATAACGAAAACCTGAAACTACTCGAATGTTATCAAACCATATTGGCGTATTTCTTTGATCGAATATAGTACCTGTTAGCAACTCTCCTCTGTAAGATACGTAGGTTGAATCTACTATAGAAGGATTTTTTTCTAATTCAGATCCTTGTTGTGCTACTAAATAATAGAGTGTGTGGTTCGTTACAACACCATTTGCGTCGGTAATCGGAACCGAAAGTTGTTGTACTTGGTCAATCATTGGCGTTTTATCTGCATTATCTCCAGAGATCGTATCAATTGAAATTGTTACCACAGTATCATCCGCTCGAGGAAAATCTTCGTAATTATAAAAGTGATTAGATAAGTAATCAACCAATAAGGCATCATCTGTTATAGATTGTTCCGAAAAATCTCTCAACGCTACAGGTTCGGTTGTATTATTATCATCGGAACCACAAGAGCTTAAAGAAACTGCAAGAAGCAAAGCAAGTGTACCTGATTTTGAAATATAAAACATATAGGTAATTTAGGTGCGCAAGATACAATTTTACTTTATTTTTGATAGAAATTTAACGTAGTTTTAAAGAATGAGAATTGATCAATATTTATGGGCCGTTCGCTACTTCAAATCGAGAAGTATTGCTACTAAAGCCTGTAAAAAAGGGCAGGTACGTGTCAACGATCAAGTTGTAAAACCCTCCAGGGAAGTATTCCCTATGGATAAAATCATCTTACGAAAAGAACAAGTAAATCTCAGCCTTGATGTTCTGGATATTCCAAAAAGCAGGGTTGGTGCCAAGTTGGTTGATCTTTATCGAGTAAACACCACACCTAAGGCAGCTTTTAAACAAAATGAACTTCAAAATTTAGCTCAAGACTACTACCGTCAAAAGGGAGAAGGAAGACCTACTAAAAAAGACAGGAGAGACTTGGATGATTACGCAGAAGGAAGCGATCAAAATGAAGATTAGTTTGTATCCAAACCTGCGCGGTATCGCAAAGTAGAATAGGCTACACCAAAATGATCCCCTACTAAAGCTGCTATGCCCAATTCTTTCAATGCATGATGATGAATTGCATGATCCAAACAATACAACAATTCGCGATCGAATGAAGTTATAAAAGGCTTTGTTTTTCTGAGAAGAGAAATAATAATGGACACCCTCTACAGTAGACTGAATGGCTTTGTCTCCCTCTTTTGGCTCATCGTTAAAGTAGGAAACAACATCATACCCCTGAACGGCTAAACGAGTCTTGGATAAATTAAAGTCATCAGCTGTTTTATTCTGAGCATAAACAATGCTGGACATAAAAACAAATAATAGGATAGCAGTTTTTTTATAAGTAAATTAAGGTTAAGTTGATTTGGGACTATAAAACTTTATAACTTTGCAAAAGTAGAAGTCAATTTGTATGCCAAAAATAAATTTATGAGAAAAGATGCAACGCTAATTGTTGATGGACAAACGATAAAACACAGTACTCGTAGAATTGCATATCAAATATACGAAGCCAATTTCAACCATAAAACGTTGTATGTAGTCGGAATCGCAAAAAGTGGGGTTCTGTATGCTAAAAGTATTATTGCTGTTTTGGAGGAAATTTCCGATCTCAAAATTCATTTTATACAATTAGAAATCAATAAGAAAAACCCATACCTGCCCATCAAAACATCGGAAGATCTCCATCAACTAAAAGATCAATCGGTTGTATTGATAGACGACGTTTTGAACACGGGTAGCACGCTGATATACGCAGTAAAACACTTACTAGAAGTACCCTTGAAGCAATTGAAAACAGCGGTATTAGTCAACCGTAATCACAAGAATTATCCTATAAAAGCAGATTATAAAGGCATTTCTCTATCTACTTCGATCAACGAGCACATAGAAGTGAATTTGAATTCAGAAACTGAAGGAGTGTATCTAAACTAAGTCTTTAATCTTTAGGGCAAGCAGTTCAGGAGAATCGGTATCAACCGATAGCATATGATTTGCTTTCCCATAGAATGGGAGTCGTTCGAATAAATGCTTTCCTATAAATTCGGTCAACTCTTCTTGGGTTTGAAGATGAGAAATTAGGGGGCGCTTGTCCTTTTCCAAAAACAATCGATCACTCAAAGTTGTAAGGTTAGCTTTCAGATAAATGCTAATTGCATTGGCGTCTACTATATAATCCATTGAATCGTAGTAACAAGGTGTTCCCCCACCTAAAGAAAGGATGATTGGGTCTTTTTGAGTAAGTAATTGTTCTAAATATTGACGTTCAATTTTTCTGAAAAACAACTCTCCTTTACTTTTAAATATACTTTTGATTGATGTTTTTTCTTGCTGCTCAATAAAAGAATCTAGGTCAACATATGGAATATCAATGCATTGCGAAAGCGCCTTCCCAACTCTAGATTTTCCACAACCCATATACCCCAAAAGCACAATCGTTTTCTTCAA
>DLQQ01000024.1:1191-6443 GCA_002477625.1 Candidatus Arcticimaribacter sp. UBA7428 | reverse complement strand
AAAAAAATTTTCTAAGTCTAGAATGGGATAACCTACAAGCTGACCGGGGCCATGAAAGGTAATGTCTCCTCCTCGATTGGTTTTATAGTATTCAATCCCACGATCACGAAGTTGTTCTTCATTTAAAAGGAGGTGATCAAAAGCACCGCTTTTACCCAAAGTAATTACTGGAGGATGCTCAACCCATAAAAAATAATTGGGCGTTGGTTGCTGAATTTCCGCTTTGCGGTTCGCTATTTTAAGATCAACAATTTCTTTGAGTAGTTTTTCTTGAAGATCCCACGCAGGTTGATAGGAGGTATTCTTTAAGTTGGTAAGTTGAATTTTCTTATTGGGAATTTGCATCCTATCGATTGGTATTATTCAAAATTACAAGTGCAGCAATTACACCAGGAACCCAACCACAGAGGGTCAAAACAAATACAATAATGATGGAACCACACCCTTGATCCAAAACAGCAAGGGGAGGGAAAAGAACGGAAAGTAGGACACGAAAAAGGCTCACGGCAAGTTTTTTGAGCAAGATAGTAAAAATTGGATTTTCAATTGAATGAAACCCTTATCTTTGCTAAAATTTTGGATACTATGGCTGCATTGAGCGAACAGGAAATTATTAGAAGAGAAAAACTAGAACGACTTAGAGCCTTTGGTATCAATCCATATCCAGCTCCTCTTTATCCTGTAAGTGATTCCTCTGCTTCAATAAAAGACAACTTTGTTGAAGGGAAAGAAGTGATCATTGCCGGCCGATTGATGTCAAGAAGAATTCAAGGTAAAGCCAGTTTTGCTGAAGTACAAGACAGTCAAGGAAGAATTCAAGTCTATTTCAATCGCGATGAAATTTGTACGGGAGAAGACAAAACGCTTTACAATGAGGTGTACAAAAAACTTCTCGACATTGGAGATATAATTGGAATCGAAGGAACACTTTTTACTACCCAAGTTGGACAACAAACCATCGCTGTTAAGAAATTTGATGTACTGAACAAAACCTTACGCCCGCTTCCATTACCTAAAACTGACGCAGAAGGGAATACCTATGATGAATTTAACGATCCTGAATTACGCTACCGCCAACGGTATGTAGATTTGATCGTAAATCCTAAAGTAAAAGAAACCTTCATCAAGCGAACAAAAATCACCAACAGCATACGTGAATATTTTAATGCTAAAGATTATTTAGAGGTTGAAACACCGATTTTACAGCCCATACCTGGAGGTGCATCGGCTCGCCCTTTTATGACACACCACAATGCACTGGACATACCCTTGTATCTTAGAGTAGCAAATGAACTTTATTTAAAACGACTAATTGTTGGAGGATTTGATGGGGTTTATGAATTCTCTAAAGATTTCCGTAACGAAGGAATGGATCGAACCCATAATCCTGAATTTACTGTAATGGAACTTTATGTCGCTTACAAAGATTATTTCTGGATGATGGAAACTACCGAAGCTTTGCTTGAAAAAGTAGCCTTGGACTCCAATGGAAGTTCAGCTGTAACCGTCGGCGACCACAGCATAGATTTTAAAGCACCCTACCCTAGGGTTCCAATTCTTAAAGCAATTGAAATACATACCGGAATTGATGTTTCTGAAATGGATGAAGTGACGCTCCGAGAAACTGCCAAAAGTTTGGGTATTGAAGTTGACGAAACCATGGGAATTGGAAAATTGATTGATGAAATTTTTGGTGAACAATGTGAACACCACTACATACAACCGACCTTCATTACGGACTACCCGAAAGAAATGAGTCCGTTGACCAAAGAACACCGTTCGAACCCGAAACTAACCGAGCGTTTTGAATTGATGGTTAATGGAAAAGAATTGGCGAATGCCTATACGGAGTTGAACGATCCAATCGATCAAAGAGAACGATTTGAAGAACAAATGAAGTTGAGCGAAAAAGGAGACGACGAAGCCATGTTCATCGATCAAGATTTTTTACGGGCGCTTGAATATGGAATGCCCCCTACCTCGGGAATTGGAATTGGAATTGACCGTTTGGTAATGCTCATGACCAATAACAGTTCTATTCAGGAAGTATTGTTTTTTCCACAAATGCGACCAGAAAAGAAGGCTGTAGAATTGACTGGAGAAGAAAAGACAATTTTATCCCTATTAAAAGCAAATAGCCTAATCGAATTAGCTCAATTGAAAGAGCAAGCAGCTTTGAGTAATAAAAAGTGGGATGTTTCTTTGAAGGGATTGACTAAAAAGGGAATCGCTAAAGTTGAGAAATTAGATGATGTTCTCTGGGTATCCTTTAATTAAACGGAATGAATAGCTGTTTCAAGCCGATAAGCTTTTAATCACACGCTCAAACGCATCAAGAGTAAAATCAATATCGTCGTTTGTAAGTGCATCGTTTAGAAAATAACTTTCATAGGCACTTGGTGGAAGGTAAATTCCTTCGCTAAGCATTCCATGAAAATAGGCTTTAAACAATTCATTGTCTCCCGCAGCAGCTGATGCAAAATCTACAACAGGCGTATTGGTAAAGTGGAGCGAAATCATAGAGCCAAAGCGATTAATCTGATGAGGTAAACTCGTCACTGAAATTCGTTTCGCCATACCTTCATGTAATCGCTCTGTTTTTTGATCCAAACGAGAATACATTTCTTCATCCTCCTTCAGTGCAGTAAGCATGGCTAATCCAGCTGCCATAGCCAAAGGATTACCACTCAATGTCCCAGCCTGATATACAGGTCCGTCAGGAGCCAAACAACTCATTATTTCGTTGGAGGCAGCAAAAGCACCAACAGGCAGCCCCCCGCCTATTACTTTTCCATAAGTAGCTATATCTGCTTTTATATTGAGGCGTTGTTGGGCACCCCCTGGAGCTAGTCGGAAACCGGTCATAACCTCATCAAAAATAAGGAGTGCACCGTATTGGTCACACAAAGTGCGAAGCCCTTCGAGAAATCCAGCTTGTGGGGGGATACAACCCATATTTCCTGCAACAGGCTCAATGATGATGGCTGCTACTTCTTCTGGATATTGGTCAAAAACGGTACCTACGCTTTCTAAATCATTGTAATCCGCCAAGATGGTATCTTTGGCTGTGCCTTGCGTAACGCCGGGACTGTTGGGCGCTCCAAAGGTAACCGCACCACTTCCCGCTTGAATCAAAAAAGCATCTGCATGGCCGTGGTAACAACCGGCAAATTTTATTATTTTTTCCCGATCAGTATATCCACGTGCTAATCGCACCGCACTCATACAGGCTTCTGTTCCGGAGTTGACAAATCGAACCTTGTCCATATTGGGCAGCATCTCGATGGTCAAACGTGCTATTTCTGTTTCTAAAGCTGTGGGCATCCCAAAAGAAGTCCCTTTTTTTGCACGCTGGGTTAAGGCATCAATCACTGGCTCATATACATGACCCAAGATCATCGGGCCCCAACTGGAGATATAATCAATCAGTCGGTTCCCATCTACGTCATAGAGGTAGGCACCCTTGGCGTGATCTACAAAAATAGGAGTTCCTCCTACCGATTTAAAAGCACGAACAGGAGAATTTACTCCTCCAGGAATGACTTCTTGTGCGGCTTTAAATAGTGTACTACTGCGTTGGTATTGCATGGATTATTTCTTTTTTGGAATGAGCAATTCTTGACCTTTAAAAATAGTATTATCGATGAGGTTGTTGTACTTTTTTATTTCACTAACGGAAATACTATACTGACGGGCAATTGAATATAAGGTGTCACCTACTTCAACACTATGAATTTTGTCTTCTGCGTTTCTTACAACTGGCTTTTGATATGTTTTTCTGGATTGCGCTTGAACTCCCTTCTTAGTGTCATATTGATACAGCTCATACCGCTGAATAATATTGATGAGTTTTTTTGGGTATTTAGGATCGGTAGCATACCCTGCTTTTTTCAATCCTCTTGCCCAAGCCTTATAATCTCTTTTATGGAATTTAAATAGAAACGCATAACGCTGTCTTCCACTTAAAAAAACAGAATGGTCTCGATAGGATTCTGCAGGATCATCATAGGTTCTAAAACATTCTCCTTTTGCGTCGTCATCGTGGTACATTCGTCCACCATTCCAACCGCGATGGCACTTAATCCCAAAGTGATTGTTTCCCTCTTTTGCCAATCTTCCTTCTCCAGTTCCGGATTCTAAAATCCCTTGTGCCAAAGTAATACTCGCCGGAATTTTATGTTGTTGCATTTCGGCTCGTGCTATGGGGCCAAAGCGATTTAAATATGCTTGTACTTTTTGCTCTTGAGTTAATTTTACAGCTACAACAAGCGGTATTTTGACTGCTTTTTTCTCAACTGAAGTTTCTTTTTTGGAAACGGGTTGCGGCTTGGAACGCACTGTTTTTGTAACGCTACAACTCAACATAACAGCAGTGACTAAAACGAAACAAGCTTTTCTTAGTATCGAATACATTCTTTGCCTTGTTGTTCCAGACGTTGATTTGCTCCCTGAATTCCCTGAATTCCTCCGGTATGTATAATTAGGATATTGTTGCCCCAACGCCATTGTTTATTTTTTATAAGCGTAAAAATACCAAAAAGCATTTTGCCTGTATACAAGGGATCCAAAAGAATTTTATATTTCTCATAAAAACCATTGATGAAGCTTATTAATTCAGAAGGGAAAGCTCCATAACCGCCAAAACCATGGTCGTATACGAGTTCCCAATTCTTGTTTATGCCAGCAAAGTTTGTAACTGTATTTGTTATCTCAGGATCTTGTACCACAACAAAACCCAACACCTCTTGCTCTGGAGCGGCTTGTAGCAGTCCAGAAAAAGTACCACCCGTTCCAACTGCACAGCAAATTGTTGTAAAATTACTGTCTTCGGTAGTGAGAATTTCTCTACAACCTTTTACTGCAAGTGCATTGGTCCCTCCTTCTGGAATTACGTAAGCGGCTTGGTTGTTTTCAAGAAAGGCTTTAAACGTTTCGGCCTTCTCTTTTAGTCGATAAGCATCACGGGAAATAAAATGCAATTGCATGCCTTGTGCTTCACAAAATTGTAAGGTGGGATTCCGAGTCTTGTTTTCCAATTCATCTCCACGAACAAAACCGTGGGTTTGAATTTTTAATGTTTTTCCAGCTGCAGCAGTAGCAGCCAAATGATTAGAATATGCACCACCAAAAGTAACGAGAGCAGTTGCTTTTTTTGCCTGAGCGTCTTGAACATTATACTTTAGTTTGCGGAATTTATTTCCTGAAACCAAGGGATGAATAAGATCCTCTCTTTTAATTGTAATGGAAAACCC
>DLQQ01000024.1:0-1058 GCA_002477625.1 Candidatus Arcticimaribacter sp. UBA7428 | reverse complement strand
GGTTACAAAGTATTTACGGAGCAATATCACCTAAAAAGAGGGTCTTGTTGTTTGAGTGGATGTCGACATTGTCCTTATGATTTTAAAAAAACAAAAAAGTAAAGGCACGATTTTTGTAATTTATATTTAATATTAAAACTTATTTATGAAAAATCTGATTCTATTATTCATTTGTTTAGCTTTTGTAAGCTGTAGCAGTATTCGTGTTTTTAGTGATTTTGACACCTCAGTTGATTTTAAAGAATACAAAACCTATGCTTTTTTCAAGCCGGGTATCGATGAGGTTGAAATCTCAGATCTGGATAAAAAAAGAATCTTAAAAGCTATTGAAGCTGAATTAGACGGAAAAGAACTGACCAAATCAGAAACCCCCGACTTGTTGATTAATCTGGCAGTCAAATCATCTAACGATGTTTATATTAATCAGAACAACGGTTTTGGATTTGGATTTTGGAATGGATGGGGATGGCCTAATAACAATATCGCTACGGTGAGTTCGCAAACAAATGGCATGCTGTTTATTGATTTTATTGATACAAAAACCAAACAGCTTGTTTGGCAGGGAAAAGGCAAAGGGTATATTAGTGAGTACACTAAAAAAAGAGACGAACGTATCCAATGCTTTGTTACAGAAATCTTAAAAAACTACCCTCCAATTAAAGAATAAAACATTAGCGATCTCGAAGTTTTACTATTGAGACTGCTGCTCTAAAGGAAATGGTTATATTTGCCGCTTTGTAAAAAACACCATTCCTTGAAAAAAATATTAAAAAACTTCAGTCAAAACCCAAAAAACGATATCCTTTCTGGATTAACAGTTGCACTCGCATTGGTTCCTGAGGCGGTAGCCTTTGCATTCATTGCAGGCATAGACCCATTGATTGGACTCTACGGTGCTTTTATGATGGGTATTGTTACTGCACTTTTTGGTGGTAGACCGGGTATGATTAGTGGAGCAACAGGCGCCATGGCAGTTGTAATGGTTTTTCTTATTCAAAAAGGAAATCAGGTTGGTGATGCACTATCTGTTCCGATTGAAAACCTTGGCCTACAATGGT
>DLQQ01000010.1 GCA_002477625.1 Candidatus Arcticimaribacter sp. UBA7428 | reverse complement strand
CAAATATATTAAAAAAATTGAATCCCCAAACTATTTGACGGCTTTATTCCATGAAATCCTCACGGATTGGACTAAAAACATCAATTAATTCTCCCGCTTCGGTGCAAATTGCTCCATGAAGCACATTAGTTGGGATATAAAAATTGTCTCCAGTCTTAAGCGTTTGTGTCTTTCCGTCAATGGTTACATCGAACGATCCTGAAACAACATGGGTTACTTGAGAATGATGATGCTGATGCATAGGCCCTATACCTCCTTTTTCAAAGGCTACGTGAACCAACATGATTGAATCATCGTATCCCATGATTTTTCTTTTTACACCCTCACCTACTGTTTCCCAAGGAATATCTTTTGTGAGTAAAAACTCTTTACTAGTTCCAAAACTTTTCATTGTTATTATTTTATTGTTTGTATTAAATAAGGACCAGTCCAATTCGTTTTCTCGCCATTTATCTCAATAGCGTGCTTTTGATTTTCACATGAATCTTGATTAGATAAAAACACTTGAATAGGCTGTCCTGTCGTTAATTCGATCGTAATTGCTGTATATGCAGCAGTATCTAGGGTACTGGTAATGTTTTTAATAGATGAAGTTGCATTTATAGCTATTTCACTTACTGGACTATAACGTCCATGTATTTCAATTGCAGATACAAATAAGGTAGCAGCTGTATTTTTTCTTCGTATTATAAAGGAAGAGTCGTTTCTTAAATTAAACTCAGGATCATTGGCGCCTAATTGAGTGAAAAGAAACTCATCCTCGGGCGTATTCATCATGGTAAGGGTTCTGAAAGTCGTTCCAGAAAACCAGCTTAACTGGTTTAAAGACTTCCCGTTTTTCGCTTTCGAACGAAGCCATAAATGTTGATATCCATTATCTTTTCCTAGTGGCAATAGAGAAGCTTGTGACTCAAGCGGAAAAGTAGTTGACATAATTTGACCGAAATAGTGATAGGGTAAATCGTATTGATTTTTATCTTTCGAATCGACCTTAAACACATCCAGAATAAGTTGGTTATCTAGGCGGTCATCTTCGATTAACAACAGGGTACGATGCATTTTCACATCTTTGTAGGCATTATTTTCTTTTGCACTGATCAGTTGGTTTCCATTTTCGGAAAGAACACTAAAATATTTGTCCGAATGAAATTGACTTCCAATTGCATACTTCCCTTCAAAATGAGAAATTTCGTTTACGACTAGCGTATTGTGTGCTATGGTTTGTTTTGCCCAAGTTGTGTTTTCTTTTAAGTAACCACCTCCATTTTTCTGATCAATATTAACAAAGCGCGCTAAACCATAATCTTGTAAAACCTCTTCTCCTTTATGATACAATGAAAATGAAAGCTTGTCGTAATGTCCGTGGCTATTTCCATGAGCAGAATATTTAGCAACTAAATTGAGCTCTTCTTCAGTGGGTCCAGATCGGAGAATAGTAATCCCTCCTTGTTTCCCTTGAGGACCGTCGGTAAGCTCCATGGAATGTTTTTCAAAGGGCTTAGCTTTTCCTTCAGCAATTGCAAGTGCAACTGAAAAACCAGCATCATCTAAGGTCAATTTTCCTTGCTTTTGGGCAATAGAAAGTAGTCCTGGATTTTGATCTCCGTAATGATATGCGATATCGACTGCAGAAACCAGTTCTCTTGAAAAATAGGACATCCCTTTTTGTGCATCATTTAAAGGGTAAAACGCACCCTTCGAATCGGTAAGGTTTAGTAAGGTATTTACTGCCTTAAGAAGCACACCACCTTTGTATTCAAATATTTTTTCTTGGGGACGCATATTGTTTAAGCCAACTGCAAAAAGCAAATAAGGGTACATTGCATAGCGCTGATAATAGGGTGCTTCGGTATAATAGCCCTCTGGAGAAAAAGGAGCTTCTATATTGGCTAAGAATCCAGCTTTACCTGATTCGTCTTTAATAAAGCCACCGTCATTATCCTTTGCATTAACATCAATTCCGTCTTGTTTTAATCCGTATAATGCTCGCTGAATAAGTTCTTCGTCTTGCATAACCAAACCAATCATTCCAACTGCAGCATTACCCCAAGTACTGTGGTTATGTATTCGATTAAAGTACTGCGGATTTGTAACGGAGATATAATCTGCAAAAGGTCGAAAGAGTTCTTTTTCGAGATACTTTCTTTCTTTTTTACTTAAAAAATTATAAATACAATCGTATGCTTGGCTAACGTATACCAACCAATTGGAGTCATTTAAACATTGCCAAAAAATCTTACCACGAGCATAGGAACGTGGCTGGGGGTGAATAGGCAGTGACTTGTAAATTCGAGCATACTCCATTAAAACCTCCTTAACATATTCAGCATATACTTGGTCATCTAAGATTTGAAACAGCACCCCAGCTTTTTGCAGAATCAAAAAGTTTTTTTTGTGACGTTCATGGGTATAGCCTCCCGCCATATCTTTGGGTGTTGGAACATGAATTCCGGTTTTTATTTCTGCATCTACTTCCGCTTTTATTTCTGCTAAATAGCTGTCAAAAAAAGGAACTTCCCCTAAATTTTCTCTAATCTTATGGACGCCTTCTTGGGTTAAAATCAAGTTAGGGTGTTCTTGTGCTTTTAATAAAAAAGTAGAGAAGAGTGCGATGATGAGGATTCCTTTTTTCAAGTATTTATTTTTTGGTTTGAACGCCTAGTTTTTTGTTATCAGATCCGAACATATTTGAATTGTCTCCATCAGTATAAAGCTTTCCAATTGAATACTTTTGATCGCCGCTCACTTCTATCTGATTCGAATCTTCAAGTCTTACATGACTTACATTCACTATGGGTTCGCCAACAACCAAATGCATTTTGATCTTGTACGTTTTAGTAAAGACAGAGTTCTTAATTACAATATCTTGAACACCATAAAGGTTGATCGCTGCCTTGTATTTATTTCGAGAGCCGAACCCAATATTGTCAAACGTACAATGATCTAGATATAAAAATGGTCCAAAGGTGCTTTCGTCTTTCCCACCTCGATGTAAACTCAAAACAGTACCTTGAATATTGGAGAAGTGATTATTGATGAGGGTTACGTATTCTGCATTATAAATCCCTACATCGTCTGTTTCACGATCCAACGCCATTACATGTCCAGTAATGTTATTGAAGGTTGAATTCTCGATATGGATTTCATCTGCGAAAGTGTTCTTGTATACACGAATCACATCAAAAGAATGGTTTACATCTAAGTTATCAAATGAGCAGTCTTCAATTCTAATACTGTAGTTTTTGTTCATAGAATATTTACTGGTTCTAATCACTGCATTACCTGACCCGTCAGGCGCATTTTCTCCATCAAAAGTCAATCCTTTTAATTGAAGCTCTCCCCCATTAACAATGTCAAAAGCTGCTTTCTTCTCCCATAAGATTAGCGGTTTTTGATTTGCAGCTGCTCGAATGGTTAGCGGGTGTTTAATCAACGGTAGTTTGGTCAATTCGTAAGACGCACTCTCTGCTAATTCCAAAATATCGCCCGGGTTTGAGTTCTTAATTGCATCAAACAGCTTATTCACTCCAGCTTTAACAGAATGAATTTTTCCGCTTTCAAACGCAATACGTTTGTCTTCTTTTGAATACCAAGAAGTACCTGTATTTTCTTTAGTGGGTAATACATCAGCCAACTTTGGACTAATTATTTTTTTTCCAATGGCTGGCATCAAGAGTCCATTCTTATCCTGTACTAGGCGCATTTTTTTAACCTTAAATCCTTCTGACAAATCAGGATTAATGGGATGATTGGTTCGATTATTTTTAAAAGCTATACCACTGATATCGTCATATACGGTAACCAATTTACTTGGCTTATCTAGATAAAATGTATTGTTTGTAAAGGTCGAGTTAACAGGTGTTGCAGAACGTTCTTCGTCACTTCCAGCACACAATTGAACGTGATCAGAATTGACAAAAACATTGTTTTCAATTACGGCATCCTCTACTTGAAAATACCGATTCAAAGGGGAATTGGGAACACCATTCATTACGACTAAAGCACCTCTAAAGCGATAGCCCGTCAATCCATAGCCGTAATTATTACGAACCGTTTGTTGCCCGTTGATGACACGAATCCCACCCGTATTTCTTTTTCGATTTCCCAAAAACACATTTCCTTCTACCAAAGTTTCATCTCCATGTCGCATGGTCAATGTTCCAATACTCTCAAAAAACACATTATTCTTATAGGTAGTTTGATCACATTTGTTAGAAATTATTTCGTGTTCACCGTCACAACGGTCAAAATAGTTTCCTTGTACAAGGGTATTCGATTTTTCCATGGAAAAATGACTGGTACCCACTCGCAGGGTTTCACCTCCATTAGATCCCAGATTCTGACGAGGCCCGAAGTAATTGGACTCAATAACATGATTGTTTTCAATACTTTCTTTCGAATTAAGTCGAACAATCAAAGTGACACCACGATTTCCCTTTCCTTCAAAATGGTTGTGATCTACTCGATTGTTTTTTCCATAAAGCGCAACCCAACTGTCTTGTTCGTGGCGTTCTGGATTAGAATAATTATCGATTACACAGTTAGATAAACGGGAGTTATTAGCTAGTTGTTTACTATTCTTACGAAAGGAAATCACTTCATTGGTGGGTGTGTATCCATTTTTAAAAACTAAACCTTCTACATGCAAAAATTCTCCTGCAATCTGAAGATAAGACTGTCCCTCTAAGGTTACTTTTCCTTTTTCTTCAACTGTAAGCTTAATGGGTGCATCTGCGGTTCCTTTTCCTTCTAATAGAAGTTCAGCATCTTGCCATACACCATTGGCTAACACAATAGTTGTACCAGGTTGTGCTTGAGAAACGGCATTATTGAATGCTTCAACGGATTCGACCCTAACTCGATCTTGGGCTGACACTTTGCCAATAAAAAGAAAGAATAAAAGGGCGATTTTTAATACGATCTGTCTGTTCATAATAATTGGATTACCAAATTGGTTTACCAATGTACATAATTTTTATTTGACTCAAGGTTTTTAGAGAAAAATGTTTTTGGTTTACGAGTAATTAAAAATATTTAATTGAAAACTAAACGATTAATTTTGATTTATAGAAAAAATAATAATTAAAAAAACAAGGTAGGTTAAGTTCTACTTATAAACCAAAAAACCCCTGAATATCAGGGGTTTTAAATTTAAATCTGTACCTCGAGTGGGAATCGAACCCACACTCCCGAAAGAACTGGATTTTGAATCCAGCGCATCTACCAATTCCGCCACTTGAGCATTTAGAGGCTGCAAAAATAAAACAATTTTATAATGCCTTGCGTGTATTGTATTAATTATTTCAGAAAAAATAACACTATTTTTGTTACCCGGGTTGGATACCCTACATTTATACTCTCACAAGTTACCCATGAAGCAAGACAAACAAACCACCTATGATATTGCCTATTTAAAAATGGCCAGAGAGTG